>JBLIFI010000259.1:0-6987 GCA_047633715.1 Flammeovirgaceae bacterium | reverse complement strand
GCATTGAAAGATTGAACATCGGTTTGCTCTTGTGTAGCATCAGTTCTGCCAGCTGTGAATGGAACAGAAATCTCATTTCCACCATCTTTTGCTGCTTTCTCAATTGCAGCGCAACCGCCCAATACAATTAAATCTGCCAAAGAAACTTTCTTGTTTCCAGATTGAGCGCTATTGAAATTAGCTTGAATGCTTTTCAATTTGCCCAATACCTTTTCTAATTGAGCAGGATTGTTCGCTTCCCAGTTTTTCTGAGGAGCTAAACTGATTCTTCCTCCATTTGCTCCACCACGCTTATCCGAACCACGGAAAGTCGAAGCAGACGACCAAGCTGTGAACACCAATTCTGAAACTGATAATCCAGAAGCTAAAATTGTAGCTTTCAAGCTAGAAATATCCTTCTCATTTATCAAATCATACTCAACCGCAGGAACAGGATCTTGCCAAATTAGCTCTTCGCTAGGCACTTCTTCGCCTAAGTAGCGAGCAATTGGTCCCATATCACGGTGAGTCAATTTGTACCAAGCTCTTGCAAAAGCATCGGCAAATTGGTCAGGGTTTTCATAGAATCGCTTAGAGATTTCCGCATAGCTTGGGTCAACCTTCAAAGCTATATCTGTAGTAAGCATGAATGGAGCGTGTGTTTGAGAAGAATCGTGTGCATCTGGCACAGTTCCCGCTCCGCCATTATTTTTAGGCGTCCATTGATGCGCTCCAGCAGGGCTTTTTGTCAATTCCCAATCGAAACCGAATAAGTTCTCGAAATAATTATTACTCCATTTTGTTGGGGTAGTCGTCCATGCGCCTTCCAATCCACTTGTGATTGTGTCAACGCCATTTCCTTTCCCTAACGAGTTTCTCCAGCCTAAACCTTGCTCCACAATTCCTGCACCTTCTGGCTCTGCACCCACATATTTTTCAGGATCATCTGCACCGTGTGCCTTACCGAATGTGTGTCCACCAGCAATTAATGCAACAGTTTCCTCATCGTTCATTGCCATTCTTCCGAATGTTTCACGAATGTCATGAGCCGATGCTTGAGGATTTGGCTCTCCATTTGGTCCTTCAGGATTCACATAAATCAATCCCATGTGAACTGCTCCGAGTGGTTTTTCCAAATCACGCTCTCCTGTAAATCTGTCTGCTCCGAGCCATTCTGCCTCAGAACCCCAATAAATATCTTCTTCAGGCTCCCAAACATCTGCTCTTCCTCCAGCGAAACCGAAAGTTTTGAAATCCATAGATTCCAACGCACAGTTTCCTGCCAAAATCATTAAATCTGCCCAAGAAATTTTATTCCCGTATTTCTGCTTAACTGGCCAAAGCAATAAACGAGCTTTGTCCAAGTTAGTGTTGTCAGGCCAGCTATTGAGCGGAGCAAAACGTTGCGTTCCTGCGCCACCGCCACCACGGCCATCAGAAATTCTGTAAGTTCCCGCACTGTGCCAAGCCATTCTGATAAAGAAAGGCCCGTAATGACCATAATCTGCTGGCCACCAATCTTGCGAATCTGTCATTAAATCGTAGAGGTCTTGCTTCAACGCTTTCAAATCCAATTTCTTGAATTCAGCTGCATAATCAAAATCCTCACCCATTGGGTTCGATAAAGCAGAATGCTGGCGCAAAATATTGAGATTCAATTTGTTAGGCCACCAATCTCTGTTTTGCGTTCCACTTCCAGCACTTCCTTTCTGAACACCGCCCAAATAAGGACATTGGCTTATATCGCCATTTGTATCTTTCATGTTTTCCATTATTCAATGAGTTTAAATATATCGATATACGAATTTACACCTTTTAATCTATAAGTTTTATTTATAATAAACATGGTTTAATCAGTAAAATTGATATGTGGATTATCTGCTCTTAAATCAATAATACCATCTTTCCGACATTTCCCACCCTTAAAATACAAATCGTTTATTTTCCTAAATAATATTTAAGTTATTGATTTTCAGTTATTTGCATAACACTCAACATAAGTTAGTCTTAGTTTTTCTCTTGAATGAAAAAGTAACAAAAAATCTTGGCTGTGGACAAATAAGCTGAATTTTGTTCATTTCGTGGAAAAATACTGAAACTCTCTATGTTAAAATACTAATTGTTTCTTTCAACTCCATTTTCCAAATTCTTAATACAATTTACTAAAAGCCATTTTACCTAGTTAAATATTTGATTATCATATATTTAATTAAATACAGAATTTGAAAAATTAGGGTGGAAAATGTCGGATCTTTCTTTTGTTTGGATTTTATAACTCGACAAGTGATGAGAAGTTTGGGAATTGGTAAAAACTCCAAGTCTTATCCTTCGAGTCCCGTTCCGCCAATTTTGGGGAAACACTTTCGAGTTTTACTTTGCTTCTCTGATAAGCGAAGTTTTTCGTATTTCAGTTTGCTTGCTTCTGATAAGCCCCAAAATGTGATTGCGGTTTTTGAGTCAGAAAGGCATCAACTGTAAATTGAGAACTTTAAAACCTATCCAACAAGTTTTTGTCTTCCCAAAAAATCTCGCATTTCTCATTTTCTTCCAATTTCTTCGTCTCCAAAAAAAGTAAATCTTATTTTTGTGGGAATTTGATTTATAACAAACTTATTTATCAAACTACGACCCTGTTAATGAATACATTACAGTCAAAAGAGGCTAAAATAATTGGCGCATTATTCCTAATTAGCGGGATTGCAGGAGTTTTTACATTTATCGCTATTTTGTTCCCATTTAACAGTCTTCTCAGCCTGATAAATACAGTTCCCCTGCTTCTTTTTGCATTTACTGGCTACTCAGGTTATTTGTTATTAGTGCAAGAAAATGAAAAAGGGCTTGACTATCTTAGGGCAATAGTAGCAGTTCAAATAATACAATTCCACTTGTTCGGGATTGGGTATTATTTCGTAACAGGTGGTTTTGCAACCATCGGCATCATAAACATTAGTCTTAATTTCAATTTTGGGTTTGATAATAATTTCATCATAAACCTTACAGAAGAGAATAATGACTTCATACTTAGATTAAATATTCTAGCATTATTTGCATTTGGCTATCTCACAAGAATGATTCAAAAGGTTGAAAGAGAAGAAGAACTATTATAGGGTTTTTACTCAAGGTTTAAAAATAATGTGTGATATACGCACCACAGAATATTCCATGTTGGCGTGTCTCACGCCAACCTTTTCAAAATTCCTAGAAATCATAAATCTTATTTACAACAAACTTCACAATTAAAGAATGACTACTTTCCGAGAAATTTATACAGGCAAACCTATTGAGCAAACTCCTGATTTCGAATCGGCAGAAACGCTGAACTCGCCCGAATTATATCAGCCTTCCAAAGCATTGAAAAGTGCCGTGAACATTGCCATCCATTTGGGCAAACCACTTCTGCTGACTGGCGAACCTGGCACAGGAAAAACACAATTAGCATATAGCTTGGCGTATTCCCTCAATCAAGGCAAACCGCTAATTTTCAACACAAGAACAACTTCAGTAGCCAACGATTTATTCTATAAATACGATGCGCTGAAACATTTGCAATATGTACATGCCAAGCAAAATCAAGTATTGACAGATTCGGAAGTGGAAGAGAAGTTTATTCGCTACCAAGCTTTGGGTCAGGCAATTATGGCAAACGAGCGAAAAGTAGTTTTGATTGATGAAGTCGATAAAGCTCCGAGAGATTTACCAAACGATATTCTGAACGTATTGGAAGACATGAGTTTTGATGTGCCAGAAATCAATCGCTCCTACAAATCTCCCAATGCCAAAAAGCCAATCATTATTATGACCAGCAACTCGGAGAAGAACCTGCCCGATGCTTTTTTGAGAAGATGCGTTTTCTACCACATCAATTTCCCAACAGAAGCGGAATTGTTGGAGATTGTAGTCAAAAAATCTGCTGGGAAGAATATTACCAACAAAGATTTAGGGAAATATGTATTGCCACACTTCCTGAAAGTCAGACAAACGCTTAAAAGAAAGAAACCAAGTGTTTCCGAACTCCTGCATTGGGCAAGCTTGCTAGAACAAATGAATTTCCCCGTGCAGAAATTCGATAACCTGAAATCATTAAACGAAGACCAAAAAAACCAACTTCTGATGACTTACAGCGTATTAGCAAAGAACGAAGATGATGTGAAGATTATTAGACAGTTTTTGAAGTAGGAGAATAGTCTTTAGTCCAAAGTCGTAAGTCCAAAGTGAGATTTTGAATTAGAGTCAATATAGTTTAGTAGTGCGAGATTCACTTCTCGCACAGGCGTACAGAAAGGAACAATGTTTGGGAAAAAGAAAATTTTTACAAACACTAATACCTCAAAAAAATAGTTCCCTCCCAAGGTCGGGATGACAGCTGTTCTAATACTAGATTCAAGAAAATATTTTTTCATATCAACTAACATATTCAACCTAAGTAGTTTTAGAGTAAAAAAAACAACTATTTGATATTCAGAATGTTGTGAAACTTTGTACTAATGACTTAAGACTTTGGACTGCTTTCTAAACCACAAACCCATGGAAAAATCCGCCCACTTATCTTACCAATATTTGCCTTTGCATGAGCTGATGGAAAGGCTCAAAAAGGAAGGTTTCAGCATTGGCGTGAACACTTTGCTGGATATTAAATTGGTGTTGGCAACTTTCGATGATGAAACTGATAGGGAAACCATCAAGTTGGCGATTTGCCCATTGCTGGCAGAAACTTCGGAGCAGCAAGCGCAGTTTTACCGAATTTTCGATGAACTTTTTGCCGATTATTCCCGAAAGCAAACCGAGTTTAATCCGTATGGATTGGAAGGAATTCGTGCGCAACATGGGATTTTGAAACATGAGAAAGTGATTGCCAAACAGAAAGCAATTGGCAGAAATGAAATCCGATTAGTATTCTTGATATTGTTTTTCACAACAGGTTTCGGATTTTGGTTGGGGCAAGATGTTTTCAAACCAAAAACAGAATTTGCCGAGATAAAAATGCATTTGGAAAGCGATAGTTTGCTCCAAACAAGAGATTCTCTTTCAAGCAAAATCCCAAATGGAAGATATTGCGGAACCAGCGATGAAGAAGCTCGGAAGATTAGCAAAGAAGAACACAAGAAACGATTGTGGGATAAGTTCGTGAAAGAACAGGAAACCAAGAAGCTTAAGAAAGAACGTTTAGAACAAGAAAAATACAAGAATTCGGAGATAAAAACTCCAGCCTATTTACGAGATTTCCTCTCTTCACAAGTGGAAATTGCCACAGACAGCATTTGGTCAATTCGCCAAAACCCTGAATTGCTCCAACAGCTTTCCCAAACCGATTTCGGATTTAAAGAAGTGGAAGCGCCCGATGTAAATGATTTGAAATTTACGGTAAACATTCCCGCTTGGTACAACCGAGTGAGTTTAGTGCGTTGGTGGATTTTCACTTTCGTATTGCTTTCCTATTTGGCTTACGAAGCATTCCTTTTCCGCAGGAAGCTGAAAACTTTGGCGAGGGAAAAAGCCGAAGCCCAAGCCGATGCGTTGCCCATGAATTTAGATGCCTATTATCATGTGGAATATCCGCACGATTTTGCTGAAATGGCAGATAAAATGCGAAATGAGGAAAGCTATTTATTGCCTCAACTCAATATTTCCAAAACGGTAAAATCCACCGCTTCCAATGGCGGAATTTTGGATTTGGTCTATTCCGAAGCAGAAAAACCCGCCAAATATTTGGTGCTGATTGACCAAAGTTCTCGTAAAAATCAGCAATCGCTTCTGTTCGATTTCATGAGTACGGTTTTGGTAAAGCATGATATTTATGTAACCAAATTTTATTTCAACAAAGATTTACGCACACTTTGGAGCGAAGAAGCGCACGAGAAAATAGACTTGAATCACTTGTTCACGCATTACATCGACCACAAATTAGTGATTTTCGGAACGGGCGAATTCCTGATAAACTTCTTGGGCAAAAATCTCAAAAACTGGGCGGAAGAATTGCTCAATTGGGAAGAGCGAACACTATTCACTCCAAAAGAAACAGGCGCTTGGAATTGGTCGGAAGGCTTGCTCAAAAAGCTTTTCCGAGTTTTGCCCGCCACCATGGAAGGCATGATGGAAATGGCGCAGAACAACGAAGTAGTGGACACCGAGGTTTTCCAACAAATTGAAGAACAGAAAGCCTTCAGCATTATTGATTTGGAGGAAGAGCCTTTGGTCGTAATCGAAAACCTGAAACTCTATTTCCAAGAGTTGACTTTGGAAGGCGAGGAAAAACCAGAAGCCGATGTGATGACTTGGCTCGCAGGCTGTTGCCTCTATCCGCAACTCTTTTGGGATTTGACGCTGTTTATTGGCAAGGAACTTTCCACGCCTAATTGCAACTTGCTCACGACCGATAATTTGACCAAACTAACCAGTTTGAAATGGTTTCAGGAAGGCGCAATTCCAGAAGGAGTTCGGGAATTACTCATTTTCGATGAGGAAATTATTTCTGCTGAGCAGAGAGAAAAAGTAGCCAAAGCCATTGCCGAGCGAGTGGAAAATGCGCTTTCCAACGAAAGCAACGAAGCTATTTTGAGTAGAGAACGTATGTACTTGCTCACACTCGAACTGTTGCAAAATCCAACCAAACCCCAGAAAAGAAAGTTGTTGCGAGCGCTGGACGAGAACTTGAAAGGCACCAATTACCAAGATGCTTTGGCGACTCACTTCCTCAAAAAATCGGACAGCAATTTATTGGATAATTGGATTCCGAAAGGCATCAAAAATGCGCTCTACAATGGGCAACACGCTTTCACAGATTTCAATTGGAAAGGCAGAATTACCGTGGCTTGCGCACTCATTTGCTTGCCATTCCTATTGCAAGAACAGCGGTCGAGTTGCGAGAAAGCAGTCAGTTATCGAGGCGAAAACTACTGCCTAGAAACGCAATCGGACAGCGCAAGATTCATTCTATCAATGGCAATGAGCGATTATGGAAATGCTTCTGCAAGTAAAAATATTGACGATAGATTGATGCAAAAAGCCATC
>JBLIFI010000258.1:0-6988 GCA_047633715.1 Flammeovirgaceae bacterium | reverse complement strand
GAAAAACAAGCAATAAAACTGGTTCAAGCGGGGCTTCCCAAGCGTCCACACTTGAACCTAATAACTTAAACTTCAAAATCATGAATTGCACTCAATACCCAAATTCACGATAGAACCAAATTTATTAATGTATATCATAATTCTAACTGTCTTTTTTTCGTTCATACGTCTCGATTCATAGAGTCAAGGTACGGTATTATGCTATTAAAAAAAATCGGGATTTTGTGAAATTTTGGAAATTGCCGTTGACCCAAACTCGGTTCTTATTTGATTGTTCTGGGTTTGTTACTAACATTGCAAAAAGCCGTTTGCATTCAATTTTGGGGAAGGTAAACCGAAATTGGGTTTAGAATTTCATAAGATTGGATTTGGTATAAAAAGTGTTCAAACTGGTGAACGATTCCCCAAAATTGGCGACATGCAATAGACTTACTTAACTCTGAGGAGTTGGTGGCGAGTTTCGAAAAGGCTGGTTTCTTCTCATCAATGAACGAGCTACGAAATCCAACAAAAAACAGTTTTTTTGGGCGCATCTCAAAATGTCGCAGTAAGGATTTAGAATCTGTCGCTCGCCTCTTGGCGAGTGACGCAAGGTGTGGGCTTCTAGCCAATTTTCTACAAAATGCGACAAAATGAGATGCGCCCGTTTCTTTTTACTTAAAGCGAAGTGTTGAGAAATGGGTAATTTACTTTGGCTATTCGTTGAATTTACACTTTACCTGCTTTGAGTTTGGAAACTCAAAAGCAGGTAAAGTCAGGGCTAAGAAGCCTTGACTAGCTTTTTGGATAGGGTACTTTTCCCTTTTTAGAAGTTATAAAAAATAATCTAGTGGAGTATGGGTGTTCATTGAGCATTAAAATTTATTATAAATACGATTTGGCAATTGGATTTAAGTATTTTTGCATTTTCAAATTCAGCATCGGCACTTGTTTAAGAATGAAATCCATCCAATTTAAAAAGCATTTCAACAGAAACCTGATTTTGGCTTTCCCTGTCATTCTCTCGCAGGTGGGGCAGGTTTTGGTTGGAGTGGTAGATAACCTGATGGTTGGGCCATTGGGCGCAAATCCGTTGGCGGCCGCCTCGTTTGCCAATGCCGTTTTCTTCAATATCATGATTTTTGGGATGGGGATTGCCTTTGGGCTTACTCCGTTGGTGGGAACTGCTTTTGGAGAAAAAGATGTAAAAGCGGTTGGGAGATATTTCAAAAATGGTATTTTCATCAACTTGGTAACAGGAGTTTTGTTATCGGTTGCCATGTATTTTGCCACTTTTGCCATGCCTTATTTAGGTCAGGAAGAGGCGGTTGTGGAAAAGGCAATTCCTTATTTCCATTTGCTGAACGCCTCGATGTTACCCATGATGCTATTTTTCCATTTCAAGCAGTTCAACGAGGGCTTGGAATCTACCAAACCCGCCATGTTTGTTTCGGTGGGAAGTAATTTGCTCAACATCGGCTTGAATTATGTGTTTATATATGGGCATTTTGGGTTTGAAGCCATGGGTTTGCAGGGCGCAGGACTTGCTACTTTGATTTCCCGAATTCTGACAGGTGTGGGTTTGGCGATTTACACGCTCCGCTCGTCTTATTTTAAGCCTTATATTGATGCCATGCGCTTGGTCAGAATCCGAAAAGAGGCTTGTCGAGATATTCTGAAAATTTCCCTGCCTATTTCTGGACAGATGTTGATGGAAATGATGGTTTTCTCAATTGGGGCAATTATGATTGGCTGGATTAGCCCCGAGGCGCAAGCGGCACATCAAATTGTAATTGGAATGGTTGCAATTACGTTTATGGTTGCTACAGGAATTTCTTCTGCCACCACAATCATAATCAGCAACGAACTCGGGAAGAAAAACTTTATTGCAATGCGAGATGCTGCCAGAACTGCCTTTGTAATGGCGGTGGGTTTCATGGCGGTTACGGCTGTGCTATTTACCCTATGGAAAAACTGGTTGCCAAGTTTTTATGTGAAACCCGAAGAAGCGGAAGTGCTTACTATTGCCGCTAGTTTAATGGCGGTGGCTGGATTTTTCCAATTGTTTGATGGTGCGCAAGTGGTGGCACTTGGCGCACTCCGAGGCTTGAAAGATGTGAAAATTCCTACGTTGCTCACGCTTTTTGCTTATTGGTTTCTGGGTTTGCCGACTTCGTATTTCCTTGCTTTTAAATTTGGCTTGGGTGCAAAGGGAGTTTGGTATGGTTTTTTGGTTGGATTGGGTTCGGCAGGAATTATGCTGAGTATTCGGTTTGAGTGGATTCAGCGGAGAATGAGAGAAAAGAACGAGGAAGAATTGACGAATAATGCCGTATTATAAAAATCAACAAACTGTATCAAATATTTTGAAAAGTCCTTACTACCTCATATTACTATTTATTTTTGTTGTTAGTCATACTAAGGCTCAACCCGAAAAGAACAGAAAGGAATTACAAGCCCTAAACTTGTATGTTGATTTTGTAAATCAGAATATTGAAACGCTGACCCATTTCCACAATAAATTCTCTCGCTTTGGTTTGAGGTTGAATCAATATTACCATAAAGTTCCGAAAGACAGCTTGGGAAGAGCCAAAAGCGGCTTTAAATTGCGTTTTTCCGAAAACCCTAATGGAATTTCCTTGAGTAGTTTATATGAAAAAACCACGAAATCAGATGGTATACTTCCCGAAAAATTAAAATCTTCGCTGAATACTTCAGCAGATAAGTTGATGGAGAGTATCAGGCAGATTCTGACAATTAACCAAGAACTGGAAAGTTATGTAAATAAAGCTGATTATTGTCCTGACAATCAATTAGATAAAGCCTATAAGTTACTTAGTCAATCAAGGGTTTTATTCTATGATTTTGCCATTTCCAAAGATGAATTGGAATCTGAAATCAATCCGGCTTATTCCGCGTTTTCAAAAAATCCGGCTCAATCCAACTACAAAAAAGAGCTTCAGTTTTGGCAAGAGAATTTAGTAACTTCTAAAGCTTTTCTTTACGGAATCAAAAAGAATTTTCCTGCGGAAGTAGAAACTGCTACGGCTAATTTAAAGAAGAATTTAACAAGGCTTTCAGAGCTCCAAAAAGAATTTAAAAAGCAAAAAAAGAAGGAAAGTAAATCAACCTACAAACTTTTCTTAGCACAATCGGAAGAATTAGAAAAGCAGTTGAATGCACTCATTACTTTGGGAAATAAAATCCAAAAGCAAGTTTCTTCTGAAAAACTACCCTCTCTTTCAAATCCAAACAAAACCTTTCATGAAGAAGTACTTCCTGTTTATAATGAAATGGTGGGAGATTATGATAAACTGAACGGCTTGGTGTTGGGGGATTTTCCGAATAAAATGAAAGAAGTGCCCTGGTTACAAGTCAATAAGCCTTCTGCCGAAATTATTTTAAATTCAGAAAGTTCGCCATTGGCAAATGCGCTGCCAAACAACCTGATTTTCTTGCTCGATGTTTCAGGCTCTATGGAACTGCCAGAACGGTTGCCTTTGCTGAAAGAAGCCGTGAATTATTTGGTGAAACAAATGCGCCCGATAGACAAAATCAGCATTGTTACTTACTCGGGGGAAGCGAAAATAGTTTTGCCCTCCATTTCGGCAAGCGAGAATGAGGTTGTGAGCAAGTCTCTGAAAAAGCTGAAATCTAAAGGAGAATCGAATGCATTGGCGGGTTTACAACTTGCTTACGAAGAGTTGAGCCGAAATTTTATTGAAAATGGAAACAATAGAATTGTGATTGCCACAGATGGTGGAATTCAGGTAAATAAAACTCTTCTTGAATTGACTAAGGAAAATGCACTCAATCGAAAATATATTTCTGTTTTCTATTTTGGGAATAAAGAAGTGAGACATAAGCTCCAATTAGAGAGTTTGGCTAAATCTGGCTTTGGGAATTATGTAAGAATCACTCCAGAAAACATTCAGGAAAAACTAATTGAAGAAGCGAATTCAAATTGATTTTAGTAGAAGTTTAATCAAAATGAGCTGGCTTTTATAATCGTATTTTTTTGATTACAATCATTTACTCAACTTTACACTCCCAATCTCCAACCTGAAATCTTCCTCTTTCTTATTCCCAATCAAAAAGGCAAGCTCCTCCATTCTATTTCCCGAAAAATTGGAAATAGCCAAGGTTCTCCCTCTGAATGCAGGAGTCATTTCCGAAAATGGAATTTCAATTACTTCCCACTCACCAGAAGTTGGGAATTGGAAAACATACGAATGCCTATCATTTTGGTTGGATTTCACTCTGAACTGATACTTTTTACCATCTCCTTTCAAGTGGATTTTGAACTTCCGAAAGGCATCTCCAGAAACTGTCTCGAAATTATATCTTACCGAAGAAAAACCTCCATTGTTCCTGATAGAAACATGCCCGAAGAAAGCCCCATTTCCATCTTCATCAACTTTAAAATTGCCATCAGACCTTCCACCCATCACCACATCATCCACTATTTTCCAATCGTTTGGGTTGCATTCTTTATTAAAATCGTAAATTATCATTGTTTGGTTGGGCGTAAATAGTAAGAAAATGAATAACTGAAAGGAAAATAACATTGGATTCATTTTTTCCTAACAGAGTTTCATCTTATTTGTTTGACCAACAGGAAAAGCTACTTGCTGTAGCATCCGGCCACTACCTAGAAGATACATCAAGTCTGTTTTCCTCTTCTCACTTCTCAAAAAAGCTATCCAATACGGTCAGTAATTTGTCCGATGGATTATAATGAAGTCGGTTTATGAGCAAAGTATTATTCTTGTAGATTGAATATTGCGAGGAATTCGTAGAAGCTCCTCTTTGTTTGGAAATAAGTTCTTTCATTTCTTTGCTAGATTTTTCTAGTTTCATCATTTCCTCAGAACTGATTTTCTTCTCCTTTCCCTTCTCAAATTTGTTTTCATCAGGACGAGTAATTTCTAATTTTTCAATAAAACATTGGTTATTTCTACTTTAAGACTCTAGGAATATCGTATTCATTTTGAATACTCAAGTCAAAACAGCTCATAGATTACTGTACAAAAAATGAAAATACTCATCGGAAATGGTCTTTTTCAGACCTTTCCGATGGTCAAAGGAGTCAAGCAAACACAATTCAGATAAAAAAAGGGTAGAGTCTTAAAGTAGAATTATCAGTTTTATATATTTTATAATTTCCGTTCTGGAAGTGAAAACAGCCAGCTTCTTGATAAGTAACCAGAAGTATATCGCCTGCTTCTAAATCACCAAAAACGGCAATGTCATTTGCCACTTCTTTATTCAAACTGTTGAGTTCGATTAGTTGAGTTTTTTGGCAGTTAGCAAAGTTGAAAGAAATAATTCCAAAAATTAGAAACGAGAATTTTACTGTTTTTTTCATGATAAGTGATTGGTTGAAATTAGTTTGAGTGTAAGATGTAACATCATAATAATTTCCATAAAACTATACTTTTCAAAACTGTGTACAACATAAAAAAATCAGCATAAAGAAGATCCATTCTTTATGCTGATTTCATAGAGATTTTTACAAAATCATTCTCTATAAAAAGTTTCTGCTACTGCCTTTCTATATTCTTCATCGCCCAGTTTTAGTCTTTGAGCATACATTTCCTTAGCATCCTCACCAGCAACATATCTTAAAGTTGATTTTCCGTCAGTAGCAGCTTCGTAAACTACCTCAGCAATTTGCATGGCAGTAGAATAGAGCATTGCCCTTTCAGGATCCATGAACACAGAAAAAACTTGTTGCATTTGTTTACCATACGCTTTATGGTCAGTCAGAACCAAAGAAGGACCTGCGAAATTCGTAGTAATTCCTCCAGGAGAAACTGTTTTGACAGTAATTCCAAATTCTTTCAATTCAAAAGCCAAACTCTCACTCCAGCCTTCCAATGCCCATTTTGTAGCATGATAAACCGAGTTGAAAGGCAATGTAACCAAACCTCCAATTGAAGTCGTGGTAATGAAAATCCCTGATTTATTTTCTCTAAAATGAGGAAGAAACTCTCTCGTAACTCGCATTACACCTAGCAAATTCGTGTTCATTTGCTGGCTTATTTGCTCATCTGTCGCTCCTTCAAATGGCCCCGCCAATCCGTAACCTGCATTGTTGAAAACCACATCTATTTTTGCTTTTTCAATCGCTTTGGCCACGGTTGATTTCACTTGGCTTGAATCAGTAACATCCAAAGGCAATAATATGATATTCTCATCATTCCCTAATTCTATCTCTTTTTCTGGTTTTCGCATGGTAGCAATTACATTCCAGCCTTTTTGAGCAAAAAGTTGTACGGCCGCTTTCCCCAATCCCGATGAAGCTCCTGTTATAAAAATGGTTTTTTTCATAGTTCTATTAGTGTTTTTTTACCCAAAAGTAATGGAAATAGATTAACTCAAGCTGAAAATAGGCTGGTTTTAGAGAAGAAAATAAGTGAAGTTGACAAGAAAACCTCCTAATTGACTTATATCAGGAATCAAATTTGGTAGTATGAAGGAAGCTGGAAGTGTTGTTGATGCAACTCCAAGTAGAATCTGCCAGCCTTCAGGTTAAATAATAAAGTTCTGTCAATAATCACTACTGATGCTACAAATGTTTTTTTTGTTGGATTTCGTAAATCGTTCATTGATGAGAGGAAATTAGCCTTTCCGAAAACTCGCCAACAAATCCTGAGAGTTAAGACAGCTGGTAATCTGCTGCCAATTTTGGGGAGTGGGTTGTTGTTTTGAACACTTTTTGCTCAAAACTCAATCCTACCAAATTCCCAGCTCAATTTCGGTTTCCTTTCCCCAAAATTGAATGCGGGAGGCTAGTTGCAGTTTAGCTCCAATCCTCTAATAAAAAATGCACAAACAATGAAGCTTATTTTTGAAATGAAATTTGTGTAACATGAGTTACTTAGGAACGGAAATTAAATAAGATGCTATTTCCTCTTGTTTCTTTTTGGGCTATTCTTCGTTAAAAAAGTGTGCCGTAGCGGTGCTATGCCAAACTTTTTTGCCTAAACTAGCCTCAAAAATAAAC
>JBLIFI010000257.1:0-6997 GCA_047633715.1 Flammeovirgaceae bacterium | reverse complement strand
AAGACCATAATAATGGTTTTCTCATTTTGGGTTTGTTAGATATTGGAAAGGGTAAGAAGCATTACACTTTAGTAAAAGAAGCTTTCGAAGCAGATAATGTGGACGAGTCTATCTTGGGAGATTTAGAGGAATTCGAGATTGAAATTGGTGTGAGAACCGAGCGGGAAACGAAAAAACAGGATCCTTTCAATTCTGTTTCAGACAATCCACATATAAATTATAAAGAATTGCTTGAAAAGGAATTTAAGAAAGAAGACCAACAAGAATTGAGAAAAACACTTTCTAGCAAGGGAAAGAAGAAGTTGAATTTAAAGAAAATGAAAATGAAGAAAAAATAATCATTATTGAACATTATACTCTTCAATCTGTCCCTTTTCTAAAATCTTCCGTTATGAAAAGTAAAACACTACACATAATGAAGAGAACCTCCCTCCTACTCGCTCTATTTTTAGTAATATCTTGCCAATCCAAATTGGAATCTAGCCAAATTCTTTCACAGAACTGTTTGGCAAAATTTGCTCTGAATGCAGATTACCAAGCCGATGGATTTGATTTCCCCGTAGGAAAACCCAATGCAAAGAACTATTACAACGCACAAAAATTTGAGGAGAATTATCATTTAGGAGAAGATTGGAACGGAACAGGCGGTGGAAATACCGATTTTGGGGACTCCGTTTATTCTATTGCCAATGGTTATGTAAAAGAAGCCAAGAAACAAAGTATGGGCTGGGGAAAGTCATTCGGATTGTGCATTGCGTGAATAGAAAAGCAGTAGAATCTCTCTACGCACACTTCGATGAAATCCTTGTGAAGGAAGGGGATTGGGTAAAGCGAGGTCAGCAGATTGGCACAATTGGCAATGCGGATGGAATGTACTTGGCTCATTTGCATTTAGAAATCCGAGTTAATACGGAAATGCCTTTGGGTGGCGGTTACAGCAAAGAAAATGAAGGTTTTGTGAATCCGACTGAGTTTATTGAAGCGAACAGACCGGAATAATTGTAAAAATTTTTCAGCCGTAATCCATTTCGACTTGAAACAAAAGAAGATAGTTTGTATTTTGAAATCCAAAAACTATCTTGTTGTTTCTTATCTGAATACAACTTTGAAATACCATGTTACAAATCAATAATATAGAGAAAAGCTACAAAAGCGTTCGTGTGGTCAATATCTCCAATTTGGAGATTCAAGCAGGCGAGAGTTTTGGCTTAGTTGGAAACAACGGAGCAGGGAAAACCACCATTTTCCGAATGATGCTCGATTTGATTCGCCCAACCAAAGGAGAAGTGCTTTCCAAAGGCGAAAATGTGATGGGAAGTGAACATTGGAAAAAGTATACAGGTTCTTTTTTAGATGAAGGCTTTCTAATCGGGTTTCTCACACCCGATGAATATTTCGATTTTGTGGGAGATTTGAATGGAATGAACAAGGCTGAAATTGCAGAAAGATTGAAACCTTACCACGATTTTTTCAACGATGAAATTGTCGGGAAAAAGAAATATATCAGAGATTTATCGAAGGGAAATCAGAAAAAAGTGGGTATTGTGGCCGCCATGATGATAAACCCTGAAATACTGATGCTCGATGAGCCATTTGCCAATTTAGACCCAACCACGCAAATCAGGCTCAAGAATCTGATTTCCGATTTCCAAACTCGCACACAGGCAACTGTTCTCATCTCCAGCCACGATTTGAGCCACGTAACCGATGTTTGCAAGCGAATTGCCGTGATGGAAAAAGGGGAAATAGTGAAGGATTTGCAAAGCACAGAATCTACATTGAAAGATTTAGAAGAGTATTTCTCAGTTGCTCTCAACAATGATGCGGAAGTAGAAAAACCCGATGGATAAACAAATTCTGACTCTTACACGACTCTTGATACCTGATACTCATTACTATTTCATGCCAGCCATAGAAAACCGAATACTCGACCGAAAGAAAATTCAACAGAAAACACGAAGAATTGCCTTTGAAATCTATGAACAGAATTTCGAGGAAAGCGAACTCATTTTAGTCGGGATTCAGCCAATGGGAAGCCTTTTTGCTGAAATGCTTGTTGAAGAGTTGAAAGCGATTTCCCCAATGGCTGTAAAATTTGTACGCATGACACTCGATAAATTTGCACCACTCCAAAGCGAAGTCAAGTTGGATTGCCCTGTAAACGAGCTGGAAAATAGAAACATCATCGTGATAGATGATGTCCTAAACACAGGGCGGACTTTAGCCTACGGCTTGAAACCATTTCTCAACATTCCCATTAAAAAACTCCAAGTAGCGGTTTTGGTAGATAGAAACCACAAAAGCTTCCCAATTTCCGCAGATTATGTAGGTTATTCACTCTCCACCACAGTAAATCAGCATATTGAAGTTTTGCTAGATGAAGAGAATTTTGGCGTTTATTTGGAGTGATTTATTCCTAAACAAACTGCTTTAGGAACGGGAATTAAATAAAATGCTACTTTTTCTCTTGTTTCTTTTTGGTCCATTCTTCGTTAAAAATTTCGTCATAGCGGTGCTATGACTGCAATTTTTGCCTAGACTAGCCTCAAAAATAAACTGCGATAAAAAAGTAGTTTATTTATTTCCCATTCCTTAGGAACGGAAATTAAATAAGATGCTACTTTCTCTTGTTTCTTTTTGGGCTATTCTTCGTTAAAAAAATTTGCCGTAGCGGTGCTATGCCAAAATTTTTTGCCTAAACTAGCCTCAAAAATAAACTGCGACAAAACACGCATTTATTTATTCCCCGTTCCTTAGAGAACAGAATCAGGAACGATTCTGTTCTCTCTTATTTAACAAACACGTAATGCTAACAAAAAAAACATAGCGCAAGCGTCTGCTTGTGCCGAAATATCCATAAGACAGTTTACTTCTTTCACACTATCGAAAATCTTATATTTCAATACTTAACTCCCACAAAATTATTATCTTGCGGAAATTTTCTTGTAAGAATATACTAATCTGATAATGAGCTATTTAGAAGCATTAATTTTAGGAATTATCCAAGGACTGACAGAATTTTTACCCGTCAGCAGTAGTGGACATATTGAGTTGGGAAAAGTGATGTTGGATGTAAAGATGAAAGACCCTTTACTGTTTTCCATTGTAGTTCACGGAGCGACCGCTTTGAGTACAATTGTCATATTTTGGAAAACAATCTGGTCGCTTCTCACAGATTTATTCAAGTTCCAATGGAATGAATCCACTCAATACGCAGGAAAAATATTGGTTTCTATGATTCCCGTGGGTTTAGTGGGCGTACTTTACGAATCGCAAATTGAGGCACTTTTCGATGGGGAAATTCTGTTGGTTGGATTGATGCTTTTGGTAACTGGCGCATTGCTATTTCTCACCACACGTGTGAAAGAAACCACAGGCGAAGTTACTTTCCCAAAGGCAATTATTATCGGACTTGCCCAAGCTATTGCCATTCTGCCAGGAATTAGCCGTTCGGGCGCAACTATTTCCACCGCACTTTTATCGGGAATTTCTAGGGAAAATTCCGCTCATTTCTCATTCCTGATGGTGCTTCCTCCAATTATTGGGGCAATGTTGCTGAAAGTGAAAAAGTATTCTGAAGTGGCTTCCTCTGGAGTTCCTGCCACGGAAAGTATCGATTCAACGGTTCTAATTATTGGCTTCGTTGCCGCATTCCTCACGGGTTTACTCGCCTGTACTTGGATGATTCAACTCGTCAAAAAAGGGAAGTTGACTTACTTCGCCATCTATTGTTTTGTGGTTGGAGCAATTGCGATTGGATATTCGTTGTTGGTTGGTGTTTAATGAAAAAAGACCTGCCAAGTCTCGGAGACTTGGCAGGTCTAAAATCATCTACTATTTTATTCCCTGAATATTTTTCGTCAGCAACTGATAAATCTCCTGCAAGTCTCCCTTTCCTTCCAGCATTTCCAAATGGGTGGCAATGATGTTATCATCTCGCCTAATTGCTGGGCCAGTTTGTGCTTCTTTTGGAGGCATAGAGAAAGCTTTCTCAATTGTTTCCTCCACCAAGTGTTTCAGCAATCCAATTTCCAAGCCATTTTCTTGCAATAGTTGGTTGGAGACAGCCAATAAATGATTGGTAAAATTACAAGCAAAAACAGCCGAGAGATGTAGCTTTTTCCGAGTAGCAGAATCTACCTGATACACTTTTGGGGAAAGGCTTTCAGCAAGTTGTTGGAGTTTTTTATAGGTTAATTGAGTGGTAGCTTCCAAGCAAATGGGAACTTTAGTAAAATCTACTAATTTGGTTTTACTCATTGTCTGAAATGGATAAAATACACCAAAATCTACATTCTCAAATTTTCCTTTTTTCAATGTTTGGATTGAGTGACTTCCCGAAGTGTGAGCAAGAATGGAGTTCTTGGGTAATTCCAGCTCATTTAAAACTGTTTCAAAAGATTGGTCGGGAACGCAAAGTAGGAATAAATCGGATTGGGAATTGGAAAAATCAAGATTGGAAACAGGTGTCCCTTGTTTGATTTCATTGCAAAGCAACTCAGCATTTTCAAGGCTTCTGCTGTAAATCAATTCAATTTCTTGATTCTTTTCTGTAAGGATTTTAGCCAGTTGCCAAGCCATGTTTCCTGCGCCAATTAGAGAGATTTTCATTTATCTAAATCCTTTTTCAATATTTCCATTTCACTTTTAGCATCATGAATTTTCTGTTTTTCCTTAATTATGCTATTACTGTTGTGAGCAAAAACAAAATCATTTCGGGAAATCGTTTTGAAAAATGCTAATTGGTTCTCAAACCCTTTTATTAAACTATTTATATTGTCATAAGTTTTGTCAAATTCTACCAGTTTATTTTCTAGATATTTTTTGTAGTAGCTTAAATAAACTACAAACTCCTTTTCTTCTTCGGTTACCCTTCTTTTCCTCTCCATTCGTTGGATGAAATAATGAGTCTCCAGTTTTTCTCTAAGACATGTCTCTTTTAAATCAGCAATTCCCTTCATATCATCACTCAACATTTTCTTTTTTCCTTCGATAGATTTCTCAAAATCCTCAATTTGATTCATCTTTTCTTCGTACGGCAACTCTAAAAATGCTTGGATATGATTGATTGGGTTTTCCTTTTTGAAGAACATCGTTTTGCTGTTTGATAATTGTCTTTTTAGAATGATTGGAATCGGTGTGCCGACCCAGATGGGCGTAAACGCATACATAACACGGAAAGGAAAACAGCTTCATGCTTGATGCCCAATTTTATTTCTCTTCATCAACGACTGCAAGGGTCTGTCGACCACTTACAGCGTTTCTATTTTTGGATTGAAATAAACCCATTTACATATTCGCAAATCCTCAAATCTACACATCGCCTTCTCATTTCCATATTCTCAACTTTACCAATTCTCACATTAGAAAAATCACCGCATCAACTCATCCCCCAAATCAACAAATCACCTCTTCCACCATTCTGTTTGAGGAGCTTGGTCTCCCAAAATGATTGACTCACCAATCTTTGGAGTCGCCATTCTCACATTCAGGCGTTTGGCTTCTGCGGAAGCTCGCTCGGCAGGTTCGCTCCATTTGTGCAAGGCGAGTTTGAATGAACCCCAATGAATTGGCATCATTAAATCGGCTTGTAAATCTACGCTGGCTTGCACAGTTTGTTCGGGCATCATGTGAATATTTGCCCATTGCTCGTTGTACTGTCCGCACTCTAACATGGCAAAATCAAACGGGCCAAATTTGTTTCCAATTTCTTTGAAGTGAGTTCCATAGCCAGAATCTCCACCAAAGTAGATTTTCTCTTGTTTTCCCAAAATCACCCAGGAACACCATAAAGTAGTTGCTCGGTCAAGCAAACCTCGTCCAGAAAAGTGCCTTGCAGGAGTTGAAATAAATTTAATTCCCTCCAATTCAGTTTCTTCCCACCAATCCATTTCCACAATTTTGGCTTCTGAAACTCCCCAAGAAACTAAGTGTGCTTTAATTCCCAAGGGAACATAAAACTTCGCCACTCTGTCTTTCAGCTTCACAATTGAACCATAATCCAAATGGTCATAATGGTCATGAGAAATCAGAACTGCATCTAAATCGGGAATAGATTCTATGGAAAGTGGAAGTGTATCATTGAATCTCGGCTCGCCCAAAAAAGAAACTGGCGAAGGGACTTTTCCTAACATTGGGTCTAGGAAAATCTTTTTTCCATCAATTTCCAACAGCAAAGCAGAATGCCCAAACCAAGTCAATTTTGTAACTGAATCTGGCGTTGCAGCAACTTCTTCCACACTCATTTTTTCTACGGGTAAACTCCAATCAGGCACTTTGTCTCCTTTGCGGAAAAACTCGGGAATTGTTCCCCATTTAAAACCTGTGGAAACCTCCGTAGCTTCTGCATTGTTAAACTTTCCATCTTGGAAATTAGAAGATTTGGCAATTTTCTCTGCACTTTCTCCCTTACTACTCGCTCCAAACTCTGGCGAAGTATATAGGAAAATGGCAACTCCAATTGCAAAAAGCGCAATCAGAGAGAATAGAATAGTAAATATCATTTTGATTACTTTTTTCATAGTTTAAAGTGATTAGCTCACGGGAGCAAGCGCACACAGAAAGGGCAATTACTCTTTGTTCTTTTCTCCTTCCTCCTTTTTCCAATTATCGCATCAACAAATCAGCTAATTAGCAAATCAGCCCACTTTTTCAAACTCCACAACAAAGCTTGCGCCTTCGCCCAGTTCGCTTTCGCACCACACTTTTCCGTTCATAACTTCCACATACTTTTTGACAATGGAAAGCCCCAAACCTGTAGATTTTTCGCCAGCAGTTGGCCGTGCAGAAAGCTTTTGGAATTTACCAAATAGCTTACTCATATCTTCCTTGCTCATTCCCGGGCCTTCATCTCTGATTTCTGCTCGGAATTCCCCTTCTTTCTCAACTAAATTAATGTAGATATTTTTATCTGTCGGAGAGAATTTAATGGCATTGCTCAATAAGTTTTCAAACACTTGTGAGCCAAAAGTTTTATCTATTTCCACAAATTGTGGTT
>JBLIFI010000256.1:0-7047 GCA_047633715.1 Flammeovirgaceae bacterium | reverse complement strand
GCTAAATTAGCGCAGAAAAAGCCAATTGAGTACTGAAATAGAAACCATTTTAGAAATTAAGTCAGGTAAAACCTATGATTTTTATGTAACTTCGTCCATATTCACAAAAAAAACACCTGTTACATACGTTGCTATAAATCGCACACTATCTTTATTTTTTATGCTTTATTTGAAATTTCTGAATACAAACTTTTCAAAGCCCTTTTTGGTGGTTTTGACTTTGCTTTGTAGTCTCCAAGCTTCAATAGCACAGGTTCCCATAAACCTAACTTCTGAACAAGATAAATACAATCTTTCAGATTTTGCCTATGTTTTGGTAGATGACAAATCTGAGTTTTCCATTGACAAAATTATCCGCCCAAAATATTCTTTCGATTTCAACAAAGATGATAGAGGATTGAATTACGGCTTTTCTGATGCAAGCTATTGGTTCAAATTCAAAGCAAAAAGCGAAGATTTAGAAAGTAGATGGTTGCTCGAATTGAGCTACCCTGTTTTGGATACGGTAGAATTTTACCATTTAGACTCAGAAGGGATTTGGCAGATGACTCGAATGGGAGATAAACAGCCCTTCTACGACCGACCAATAGATTACAGAAACTTTTTAGTCCCCCTCCATTTTGACGACAACTCCGTACAGGTTTATTATGTGCGAGTTCGTTCAAGTAGTGCAGTTCGTGTGCCCATGACTATTTTTTCGGAAAAAACCTCTCATAAAGACAATTTAGAAGGGGAGATTCTCTACGGAATTTATTTCGGAATTATGTTTGTTATGATTTTCTACAATTTGTTCATATTTTCTGCTCTGAATGATGTGAACTATTTGTATTATGTGGCTTCTATTGTGTCTGCCACTCTGTTTTTCTCTTCTTTAAGTGGGCATTCATTTCAATATTTATGGTTTGATTCCACCTGGTTTGCCAATCATATTACGCCAATTTCCATGGGTGGATGGGCATTTTCTTCTGCCATATTTGCGCACTCTTTTTTGAATATAAAGAAATACAGTAAAACCCTTAATGTACTTCTTCTCGCCATAATGGTTGGAGGATTGATAATTATTATTCTTGGTTTAGTAGCAAGTTATGCAATATCCACCCGATTTGGAGTAGTGGTGTTGGCTATAAATTGTGTGCTGATGATTTTGGCTGGTTTTATAGCTTGGCACAAAGGAAATAGAGCCGCTCGTTTTTTCACGATTGCTTGGCTTCTTTTTTTAATGGGTGTGATTTTCCTAATTCTGATGACCGCTGGCATTCTTCCTGCAAACTCTATTTTTGAACATTCCCCAAAAATCGGAGCTATTCTGGAAGTGGTAATTCTCTCACTCGCTCTGAGTGATAGATACAGTATTTTACGAAAAGAAAAAACCGAACTTCAACGGCAAGCCCTCATTACGCAAAAAGAAACCAATAGTATTTTGGAGCGTAAGGTTCAAGAAAGAACCAAAGAGCTTACTTTCAAAAGTAAGGAGATAGAGGCAAAGAATATGGTTCTTCAAAAGCAACATGGAGAAATCAAACAACAGAAAGACAAAATTGAAAGTAGCATTCGATATGCCAAGCGTATTCAAAGTGTGATGCTGCCACCTGATGCAAAATTCAAGGAAATGTTGCCCGATTCTTTTATCCTATATAAACCGAGAGATATTGTAAGTGGAGACTTTTATTGGATTGCCGAGGTAGATGATAAAATCATACTTGCTGGTGTGGATTGTACTGGACATGGCGTGCCAGGTGCATTCATGTCCATTTTAGGAAGTAACTTACTGAATGAAATTATACTGGCAAGGAAAAATACCAACCCTGCTACTATTCTTGAAGAAATGAACCAAGGAGTTCGCAACACATTAAATCAAGCTGATAGTGACAATCAGGATGGAATGGAAATGGCAATTTGTGTCATTGATTTGGAGAATAGGGAATTGGAATATGCTGGTGCAGGAATGCCGTTTATTTATTTTGAAGGTGGAAAACAACACATTATAAAAGCAGATAGAAAAGCAGTTGGAGGAAGCGATATGAGAAAGACAGTATCATATACCACTCATTCCATTCCATTTTTCGAACCTATTGAATGCTATATTTTCTCCGATGGATTCAGAGACCAATTTGGAGGTTCTAATGGTCAGAAGTTTATGATGAAACGATTCAAGCACCTTTTGACAGATGTCCATTCTCACCCAATAGAAACGCAACAGCAAATCATTACCAAAACTTTTGATGACTGGACAGGTCAAAATCCTCAGATTGATGATGTTTTATTGATTGGTTTCCGAGTAGAGTAGTTTCTATTGAACTAAGGGCATGATACAAAATAACATGTACAATTCAGATTTAATTATGTAGTTTAATTGTCTATAAAACTGATTTCTACTAATACTCTTTGCCAACTTATGAATACATTTCCATTTGTGATTATTTTCAAAAATGTACAAATTATTTTGTATCGAACCCTAAGAGAATAGTTAAAGTCTTTAAACAGCCCAAACCAAAATACCCCAAAGGGCGTATAACAAAGCGAGTTTATTTCCGCACTCCTTTCAATGTATTCTCAAAATTGTATATTTTTACCAAAACCATACATACTAACTATACAATTAGACCAAAGGTAATTCACTACTATTCCACTCCAGATGAGATTATTTATTACGATTTTGTGTGTATTTGCTTTATCGAGTTGCTCTATTATCAATGCATGCTTTAATTCTAACTTAGCTACTGCGGGAAGGAAATATAATAGTTATGGAAAAGGGAAGAGTGGGGGAAAGGCATCCTCTCATAAAAAAGTGAAGGGGAATAAGCTTAAACCAGGAGAATATGATAATGAGAATCTGCCTGGTTATGCAAAAAACATGGCAAGACCTTCTAAAACCTACACAAAAGAACAACTGAAAGCCATCAAAAAGCAGAATAAGTACTTTTACAAAATGAATAAGGGTGGAAAAGGTAAGTTCCGATATCCTTATCAAATCACTTCGCCTTATGTGAAAGAAGCCGAAGCTCTCGAAAAGAAAGCAAAGGAGGCAAAGCAAGAATCTGCAAAAAAAGAAAAGAAGAAGGAGTAAGCGCTTCTACGCATAACCCACCATTTTATAAATGAGCAATCCTACCCATTCTTTCATTAACAATGAGAAAGCAGAGAACGAACCTGCATTTGGAATGAAAGCTGTAAAATGGATTCTATCTGAAGAATCACTTGTATAAAAATCTGTGCTGAACGGAGTTACCTTAATTTCTCTCTTCTCGAAACAAGCCAAGGCTCTTTTCATGTGGAAAGCAGAAGTAATAAGGAGATATTTTTGCCCTTCAAATTTTTCGTTTAAAATTTTACCTGCGTTTATTGCATTTTCGTTTGTGTTTTTGGCATTTGCCTCCCAGAAAATAACAGAATCTGGTACGCCACTATTCATCAAAACAGTCTTGATTTTCTCAGCTTCATTGGCGACTCCTTCCAGGCCCATTTTTTTGTAGCCACCTGTAATCACTACATTTTTAATAATTCCTTCCCTATACAAATCTGCGGTGTGGAGAAACCTATCAGAACCTCGGGCAATGTAAACTCGGTCTTTCGGGCTTTTAAAATTTCTCACAGGGCCAGAAAGAATTACTCCCACATCATATTTTTCCATTTCTGCATAAGCTACAGGAGGTACTTCCCACCAAAGCATTAAATGGCCTACAAGAAAAGGAGTACTTGTACAATAAAATAAAATAATACACACAGCCAAAGCAAAGTTCTTTTTAATGGAGCGTTTGGCAAACCAAGCGTACAAAAGAACAAGAAAAATCCAAGCAATGGGAGTTGCCAATACGGAGACTGTTTTTGATAATGTATAGAACATGTTGCGGAAAATTAGAAATCTATAAAAAAGATGTGTGAAAGATTTTAATCAAATAGCCAAAAATAAGTTCAAGGTAGCTGTTGTTTTATTGTCCGCAAGATTGGACTTTTGCACAAGAAATCACACTATCTACTCAAACATCATTTCAAAATTTGAATTTCAATATCATGAATAAAGGACTAGACCCACAAGAAATAGCCAAACTGAAGGCAAACATGAAAGAAACTGGCAAACCTTTCGCTTGGAATACGGAAGAGGAGAAAGATGAAAATTTTGCAAGTTTTTTCTTTGTGGGAAACCACAACGGCAAAGAAGTTATTTTCGATTCATTTCTGTACACTTTGGAGACAGAATATGCCAGCTTGACTTATGACATTGCCATGGATATGGTAATGAAAGAATATCCGCAGTTTGCTAATTCGGATTTTGACGCTGAGGAAGGCGAGCATGTAGATGCGCTAGAGAAAGCCTTGATGGAAATTGAGGAAGAAGGCTCATCGAAAGTAAGCGAATTTGTTACTGTTGATGATGAAGATACAGACTATGGCGTAAACATGACCGTTTGCTTAAATATTATTGAAGTGGACGAAGCACAGATTGAAAAATTTGTCAACTCTTATAATAAAGGAAATTTGAAACTAGATAAATCTCTTTATTCCTTCGAGCCAGAAGATGAAGATTTTTTGTAGTAGAGAATAATTGATAAAGCTAAAAATCGCAGCCAGAATACTATTTTGGTTGCGATTTTTCAATTAAATAGAAATCTTATCCTTTAGTAAAAGACAATAAACTTACTGCACTTTTTGGCACTAATTATTTAACCTTTTTTACTTATATTGAAAACTTGATTTGCTGAAACACTAATTTATCTTTATTTTTCGTTTTCAGAATATAAAATCCAAAAAGAACTTCAATAATGAGCGACTTGAAAATACTTCACAGCACTAAATTTGCCGATATTCAACTTGGTTCCGATTACTTAAAAGTAATTTGGAAATATTACGCAAATGATGAAGAGTTCACAGGCTTAATTACTGAGTTGGCAAGACTCGCTAAGGAGCATGATTTTTATAAAATTTTGACTGACGCCCGAAAGTTCCGAGGTACTTCGGTGGAAAGTAGAACATTTGTGAATGAAGTATTCAACAAGTTGGCAGAAGGAAGAGGAAGACATATTACCCAATCTCTCGTGTTGGGCGAAGATGCCACAGGAAGATTTTCATTAAATAAAATTGTAAAAGATTCCGAAGGAAAAGGAATGTATTATCGCTTTTTTAGCACGGTAGAAGAGGCTGAGATTAGCTAAAGATATAAATGAATATAAATTGAAAAAGTGTTTATTCTTTCATAGAATAAACACTTTTTCAATTTACGGGTAAATTAAGTTTATACTTCTATTCCCCTCGTTGCCTAGCGACTTCCGATAAAATCATTCCCGTAGCTACAGAAACATTGAGTGAAGAGAGTTTGCCCAACATCGGTATTTTCACGATGTGGTCAATAATGGTCATCAAGTCATCGGAAATTCCATCTTCTTCAGAACCCATGACAATGGCAGTTGGCGATTTGAATTCTCCAGAATAAATCAATTCCGAAGCTTTTTCAGTACAACCGTAAACGCTCAACCCATACTCTTTCAAGAACTTGATGGTATTACGCAAATTTCTTTCTCGGCAAATGGGAATATGGCTCAGCGCTCCTGCCGAAGTTTTGACCGCATCAGGACCAATTGGCGCAGAATCTCGTTGTGGAACTACTACTGCATGAGCTCCCATGCACTCTGCGGAGCGGGCAATTGCCCCAAAATTACGGACATCTGTTATTCTGTCTAGTACCAAAATCAACGGATTTTCTCCTCGCTCATAGACTTGGCTCATTACAAAATCCAAGGAAGCGTAAGAAACCGAAGCTGTGAAGGCAATGATTCCCTGATGATTTTTTCGAGTCAATCGCTCCAGTTTCTCCGCTGGGACTTTGGCGATTGGTACGTTTCTTTCGGCCGCTTGTTTTAGCAACGCCACAATGTCATCGCTCCTTAAATCTCTCTGCACAAAAATTTTATCAATCTCCTTATCGGCAATAAATGCCTCTTCCAATGGCTTAATGCCATAAATCATATTTTCAGGCGCAGTTCTCTTCTTTCTATACTCCATGCTTTGTGTTCTAAATTCGGTTTGGATTGCAAATTTAGGCTTTCTAAAGTTAAGTACGCTGTACTAATTATTATTTTTCTATCCTATTCAAAATCAATCTGTTGAATTCCAAAAATAGAGACTTGCATTCTATGGTTTTTTTGAAATCTCTAGCATTATGAATTATGTTCTCAAATTATTCTAACCAACTAAATCTGATTCCATTTTGAGAAATAAAGAGGGAAAAAATGCTCCATTTTTTAAAACAAATACTCGATGACACTCTACAATTTACCTTTATATTTTTCGAGTGGGCTTTTTGGTTCTTCTTCAGGTTTTTTGAGAAGTTTAGGAAAGACAGATTTAATCACCAAATATCCGATGGCGGCAACAATTGCAACACCAATTACGATAGTAATGGCTTTGAATACCAAGCCTCCAACGATGACAACTGCAATCAACCCAATTACGACTTTAAGTGTATTATTCATGGTTATAGTTTTTGATGAATGATTTTATTTAAAAGTATAGATAAAAAGTTTGCGTGAGATACGCAAAAAGGATGTATTTCTTCGGTGCATATTTCATGCATCGTCTCCAAAATCATTGAAATTAGATATCCTACTTCTTTATGAGAAAATCCTTGTTCTCAATGTAAACTCTAAATCAGCTATGTAGGTTTGTTTTTAGATTTTTTGATAACTGAATTGGCTTTGTGAACTATTTTATGAATCACTTCATCCAACTCCAAAATCGTTTTTTCTAGCATATCCAACAATTCTAGGTTTTCCTCTCCCATATCTTCTTGGTTCTATCGTGAATTTGGTAAAAAGGTATAACAAAACTAAGATTTCAGGAATTCTATCAATACAATTCTTCTGAAATTAGGGAATGAGGCGAAGCCAAACCCACGCCTTTTGATGAGTTTTATTTTATTATTGATACCTTCAATGACGCTTGTTGAGACCCTGTATGTAAAATAATTCAGGATGTATTGCTGCCATTTCTGATAGAACGCTATGAATATATCCATCGACTCATTGGCAAGCTTCTTTGCCTTACCAAGCCATA
>JBLIFI010000255.1:0-7098 GCA_047633715.1 Flammeovirgaceae bacterium | reverse complement strand
TTTCGGGAAAGCCAACTCAATAGGGAATACAATCTGCCAAAAGACCGAAATTCTTGGGTAATCCCGAGCGCATTGGCAACTTTGCTTGCCCTGCAAACTGCCTGCACAGAGTTAGATTCTCAGCAAGTTGGAGAAGTAGCAGTACAAACCACAGAGGAGATGAGTTGCAGTCAGCAATACAACCCTGAAATAATTGAAGGCATCTCAAACTCGAACCAAGAGCTGAACTCAAACGAAATTGAAGAGGTAGAATTAGGCGAGTTTATAGAACTGGACATGCTTCCTCCTATCACAGGAGATATTGCCTTTGAAGAAGTTATGGAATTTGAAGAGACCGAAACGCTTGAAGAAATGATGGAGAATGCAAAAAATGAAAATCCAGAACAATTTCTTTCTGAAATGGTAGAAATGCCAAAATCACACAATCGCATTTTCCCTATATGGCTCACAGAAGGAGTCAGTAATATATGGGATACTCTCTGCAAACTGTTTTAATAAAGCAATATAAAAGCCGTATTTTATCCAAAAAGACTCTCGAAAACGTTTTAAACACATCAAAACCTTCTAAATTTCGATTTTTGGGTATATTTTGGTAACTTAGCAATAACGGTAAAAACTTATCGGGCTGGTGATTTACATCAGATTGTACTACAAAAACCAATAGTTTTGATTTTTTCAGTTAAAAGAAATTCCACTTTTGAAAACAGATTCCACAAAAATATGGGCAAACTTACCGCAAGGGTAACGAGAGTTCAGAAAACAGTTTTGGGTTTCCCAATCCAAACACTCCATAAATATAGGGAGACTTACCACGGAGAAATTAAAGATTGTTCCGATTGCCAATTAGGCAAAGTATAGTTCTCTTCAAAAGTAGAAAACCCCCAATTTTATTAATGAAATTGGGGGTTTTCTACTTTTCCTACTTCTCATAAATCAACTCGCCTTTTAAGTAAGTCTCTAGCACTTTGGTTTTGCTTATTTGACTTGGTCGAACTTCAAATAAGTTTTGGCTTAAAACTATAAAGTCAGCTTCTTTTCCTACCTCCAAACTACCTACTTTTGTCTCTTGGCGCATGACATAAGCCGCATTTATGGTATAGGTTTTTATAGCATTTTCGAGACTCAATTCTTGTGGTTTTCTCGTGATTGCATTCTGTATTCCAACAAATGGATTTAATGTGCTGACATCCCAATCGCTACTTAATGTGATTCGTGCATTGGCTCGCTGTAAGCTTTTGATTGGAATAATTGCGTTGTTCAGAGTCGCTTCTATAAAGTCATCGTTTTCATGCCAATTCTTAGGCTTGGTAAAATCTCCTGCAACTTGTGCATCTGCAGTCACATTTAATTCCTTAAATCGAGAGTAATCGGAAGGTAAAACATATTCCACATGAGTTAATCTATGCCTTCCATTTCCATTGCTATTTTGCTCAATGGCATTCAGCGCTTCATTCACGCCTCTGTTCCCAATTGCATGAATATGGAAATCAAATCCTGTTGGCTCTAAAGCGGTAATGTATTTGGAAATACGATTTTGGGAAACATAATTCACTCCATTATTGGTAGGCAGTTTGAAAACATCAATCAGGTAATCATTTGCCATTGCCGCTGTTGTGTTAATTGTGATTCCATCGGAATAGAGTTTGATTTGATTGATTTTCAGTAGGTTATTGGGCTTGTTTGAGTACAAAGATTGGAGAGTACTTATCTGTGTCGAATCATTTTCAGTTGGATAGAGCCAAAGTCCAAGATTTGCCCTAACTGTCAGATTTCCTTCCTTTTCCACTCGTTGCCAAGTCAGATGGTGGTTTCGTTTCCAGTAGGTTCTTGCATCACAAATCGAAGTAATTCCATTCTTGGCGAGTTCGGGCAAAGCGAAATTCACAAGTCCATCATAATCGTTCTGCTCGTTGTTGGGAATTGAGGCGATTGCCAAATCAATGATTAAATTTCCTGCATTGTCAATCAGAAGCCCATTCGGAAAACCTTTATCATCTTTCATAATCACTCCACCTATCGGATTCGGTGAGTTTTCATCTATTCCAGCTAATTCCAATGCTTTTGAATTTACCCAAACCGAATGAGAGGTTCGCTCCATCACCACAATTGGTTTCGTAGTCGATATTTCATCTAAAATCTCTATTGGTTCTCTCGTGGCATCAAAGGCAGTATAAATATCAAATCCCCAACCCAAAATCCATTTAGAGTTTGGATTTTGATTTACAGCTTTTGAGATATTAGAAGCATATTTTTCTGGATTCGTTTCTCCTTCTTTTAAGATGAATTGGAAATTATTAGAAGCAGCTTCTAAAGGATGCAAATGAACATCATGAATACCAGGCATGACCATTTTGCTTTCCAAGTCAATAATTTCGGCATTTTCAGAAGCTTGATTTCCAACTTCTGCATTAGTTCCAATTGCGATAATAATTCCACCACGAACCAACATGGCCTCTGCCCATTCTTGATTTGCATTTACGGTATAAATTTTTCCATTTTTATAGAACTGCTCTCTTTTTTGAGAAGGATTTATGATATTCTGCGCTTTACTACAAGAGAATAAACCTAGTAATATTAAAATGAGGATGGATTTCATGTATTGGACTTTGGTATGTGTTGAAATAACTGTAAATCACACTTCTCGGAAAGGCTAATTATTAAATAGAGCCAAATAGATTCCCAAAATCAGAAAAGGCGGAAAGAACAAGACAAACTGACTTACAACAAGCGATAAACCAAACTGTAGATAACTCCAAAAACCAATTTCACTTCCTCCATCTTTCACAATCAGCTTACTTAATTCTGTCAATTCCATATTCATCAATTCTTCTTTGGTGTAATCCAAATCTACAATTCCGATTTCTCCCAATCCTTTCTTGAAACCTTCCCAAACAGATTTTGGACTAATCCATAAACTGTAGCCAAAAGCCCAGAATACAAATAGGTTGATTGGAAAGTATTTCCAAAATCCAGTTCCAATTTCCCAACCTGCTATGAATCCTTCATCTTTCCAAGAAGTGCTTTTCTGATTTAGCACATGTTCTATGTCATGAATATAAACCAACTTTCTCCGAAATTCAGGATTGGGCAAAGTCAGTTTTAGGAAACCGATTTTCGCCTCAAAAGTAGATTGCTCATCTCCTCCATTCACAGGGATTCCATTTTTGAGATAAAACTCTTCTAAATGCTGACTAATTATCATTTCCATGCTGTTGAGTAAATTAAGCCTTCTTTGGTAGTGCCAGAGCAACAATAAATCATAGCGCAAGCGTCCGCTTGTGCCCTTAATATCCAAAAGCAGCATATATGTTTACAACTACCCCTTCTTCTTTGCCTGTTGCTTCAATTGTTCATTTAGCAAACTCTTTCGCCCGTGCTTTTTGCAAATTGGGCATTCAGTAATATCGTGTCCACGAGCAGGGCAATATTCTCTGCCAAAAAAGATGATTTGCAAGTGGAGTTTGTTCCATAAGTCTTTTGGAAAAATCCGTTTGCAATCTTTCTCGGTCTGAATTACATTCTTCCCGTTCGACAAACCCCAACGATAAATCAGTCTTTGAATATGCGTATCGACTGGGAAAGCAGGATGCCCGAAAATTTGGGACATGACTACCGAAGCCGTTTTGTGCCCAACTCCAGGTAATTCTTCTAAATCTTCGAAGCTTTCGGGAACTTCGCCATTGTGTTTCTCCAACAAAATTTCTGAAAGGCGGTGGATTGCCTTCGATTTGGAAGGCGATAAGCCACATGGTCGAATGATTTGCCTAATTTCCTCTACCGAAAGTTTAATCATATCGGTCGGGTTGTCCGCTTTCTCAAACAGGAATGGAGTGACCAGATTCACTCGCTTATCGGTACATTGAGCTGAAAGCAAAACGGCAATCAGCATGGTGTAAGCATCTTTATGGTCGAGGGGAATCTCGAAAGTTGGGTAGAAGCCTTCTAAGATTTGAACTATATCGTTTATTTTTTCTTGCTTGGTCATTTTGGATTATTTGTAACTAAACTCTGTCAGGGTTCTGAACCCTGACAGAGTTGGGGATTATTTATCAACTCACTTTCAACGGCATTAATTCCCCAAATTTACAGTAGGATTGCGAGGATTGGAAGGTTTCTTAGATTTGGGTTTTGAAGAGCGTGGAGAATTAAAAAGTAATATTTTTGTGAGCCAAGCTTTTGGGTTCTATCTTCGGTCCGAATCATACGTTGGTTGGATTTTTCAGAAATGACAGGCAACTTTCCCAATCCAACCACAAGAAATAAAACGAAAACTATGAATGCAGAACAACCTAAAGGATTAGTGATTTCAGGCGGAGGCGCAAGAGGTGCGTGGGGAGTGGGAGTTTCCAAGGCGCTGTCAGTAAATCAAAACAACGATTACCGATGCCTTGTAGGAACGAGCACGGGAAGTTTGATGGGTTCTTTGGTGTTGACAAAAGAGTTTGACAAGTTGGAGGAAGCCTATACTTCGGTAACACAAAAGAGCATTTTCAATGTAAATCCATTTACTAAAAAAGGTGGAATTAATGCATTGGTAGCAGGGTGGAGAATACTCAGAAAGAAAGATACTTTGGGGGAAAGTAAGCCATTGAGAGATAATTTGATTCCCAAATTCCTCACGCAAGCTACTTTCGACAAAATCAACCAAGAAGGAAAAGAATTTGTGGCAACTGTAACAAGTTTGACCAACAATGAAGTTGCCTATAAATCTACTAAAGAGGTTGGATATAATGATATGCTCGATTGGATTTGGGCTTCAGCCAATCAGCCAGTTTACATGTCATCACTCTGCAAGGATGGCGAAGTTTGGGCAGATGGTGGCGTGAAAGATTATTTACCAATTGCCCAAGCCATTAACCTGGGTGCAAAACACATTGATATAATTGTTCATAACACAGAAGAACTTTTGAGCAAAGGTTGGCAACAAAATGGCGGGCCACTCAAATTGTTACTCAGAGTCATTAGTGTTTTAACTGTTGATGTGGCAGAAGACAATATCTCTGAAAGCAAACTCCGTGTAGATATTGATGAAGACATTACGCTTTCCTTCTATTATATGTCTCAAGATTTGGTAAATCAAACGAAAAACCCGCTTGTTTTCAATAAGGGAGTGATGAAAAACATTTTGGAAACAGGCTACAGTTCCGTACTTGACGGCTCAATCATTCGCCAAGATTACCGAGTAGATACAAAAGGAATCATGCATAAAGTGAAGTATGTTTAGTATATATTTTGACTGTTCAAACAAATTGGTTCTCTGACAAATTTTGTGGAGGTCGAAATTACTAGATTAAAGAACCTGATTTCTAGCCAATCAAATATAGTTTTCCTCGTTGCGTGTCTCACGCAACACCTTGAATCACATAAATTGTCAGACAACCAACAAATTCAAGTAGCGAGCTGATAAATACACTTAAAAATCTAACCCTTTAAAAGGTTAGATTTTTAAGTAAGTACTTGGACTGAATTAAACACAATAAAAAACTCTGTCAGGGTTCTGTAAATAGTTGACTGCCAAATTATTAAATAATAACCCTGACAGAGTTATTGTACAGCTAATTATGTACGAGTACTTACTAAGTTAATGATGAATTTAGAATAAAGTTACTTTACACTAAATCGAATTTTACTCATATTACCTACTTCATCTACTCCCTCAAAAGTATAGAACCCTCTTTCTAAGCCCTCTGTTCGTATATTCATTTCTAAACTAGCATTTTCGACCTTCACATTCCTTATTGCAAAACCCATTCTATCATAAATTTTGTAAGATGCAATTCGACTATCATTACTATTTAATTGAATGGTAAATTCACCGTTATTAGGATTAGGATATAGTGTAAAAAAAATATCTGACACGTTTTCTTCTTTTTTCAACACATACATATCGCCTATCTTCTGTATGCTTGTTTTGTTATCATGAGTTGCTCTTGTTATCATTGTTCGAGAGGAAAGCGACAAGCCTGATGGACCCGATGGGCCTGACTGACATGCAGCTGGGATTCCTTGAAATTCGTAAGCTCCAGCATCAATAACAGTTGGATAAAAGCCTTGTGATGATATAGATACTCTTGGATCTTGCCCTAAGTCAGTTGGTAGTGGCTCTATTATGTTTCCATTATTATTTATGTCTAATACATCTTGAGGGTGATGAATCGCTAAACCTGCATTCACTGCCTTAGAACAAGATTTCAATTTGTAATTACCTCCAATACTTGGCAAAGCGCTAGAAATGGCTGATACAAATTGTGGATTGAGAGGATAAGTACTTGTTCCTGAAATATCTGTAGCGTGTAGAGGGATTTGGCTAACTGGTATTACATCAAAAATATTTCCCCCTTCTGAAATAGCATCATAAACTACTTGATTCATATTAAAAACTGACCCATTAAAAGCTATGATATTGTTTCTCAGAAAGTAGGTAGAACTCGCTCCTATTATAACTGTAGAAAATGATTGCTTGTCATTATTAGCAATAGTGCAATTTGTTATAGTTGCTGTAGTACCTGAATGAATAACAAAATCTCCTCCAAAATTACCTGTAATCAAGCAATTGTCAATTTCAACTTGATTACCACCAAAATTAAAAACTGACCAACTTCTATAATTTCCATTTCCTTGAAATTTACTATTTGCAATCGTTGCTTTACTATTAGAAATAATAGTAGAAGCTGAGCCAATAGAGGCAAGAAGATCTCCCGAATCATTTCTCTCAAATATACTTCCAGATACGTCTAATTCACTAGTTGAACCAATAGCACCTGCCCAGTATGCATAATTTTGTAAGAAAATACATCTCTTGACTGAGAGAAATCCATTCTCAGAAAAAATTGCTCCACCTGAATTGTTCTCAGAACGGTTGTTTTCAAATGAACAATTTTCTAAAAAAAGGCTACCGCTAATTTGGTGTATCGCTCCGCCTCCTCTAGCTAGAGGCCCTACTAATAGAGGGCCTGATTCAGTGAAATTTCTAAAAGTAATATTACTGATTTCTACATTTTTCCCATCTGACAAAAAGCATTCATTAGTTCCTTGTCCGTCAAGAATTGTTACTCCTACACCATTTCCAATAATAACTACGCCTTCATTAATTGCTAT
>JBLIFI010000254.1:0-7102 GCA_047633715.1 Flammeovirgaceae bacterium | reverse complement strand
AGTGCTTTTCTTGATTCTGATGAGAAAGAGTGACTTTAGAGGTTTGAGGAATTACTGAAACCTGCATTCATTTATAATATCCAACCATTTTTGAAAAATTAAGTTTGGAATAGGTACTTTGGAAAGCATTTTGCGAAATCCAAACTAAATAGAACAATAAACACAAACAAATACGTATGAAATCGAATCGACAATTGATTAACTATACTTCTGTTTTAATACTTTTGCTTGTTTTAAGCGGAAAGGCTTGGGCAGAAGATTATAATTACAGAACCTATAATTGGGAGAAGAACCGAAAGAAAACAGAGCTTTCTGACTCCGACCGAAAAGAAAGTGCCATTATTTTGAAGGATTTCAAAGGAATGGAATACGACTACGACCTGAAAGGAGAGTTGAATTTGCACACAGTTGTCCATAAAATTATTTGGGTAAATACTGATGAGGCAATTGAAACCTACAACAAAGTATATGTGCCACTTTGGGATGTAGATGATATTCTGGATTTGAGAGCTCGGACAGTCAAGAAAGATGGGACAATTATAGAGTTGGATAAAAACAATATTAAGGAACTGAAAAATGATGAAACTGGCGGGCAGATGAAAATATTCGCCATTGAAGGTGTGGAGACCGATAGTGAGATTGAGTATTTCTATATTCTAAAGAAGAAGGCAACTTCTAATTTGTATGGCGGAAGAGAATATTTCCAAACCTCATTCCCCACTCGGAATGCGAAATTTGAGTTGATTTCTCCAGCCAATTTAGAATTCAAGGTGAAGAGTTACAATGATTTTGCTGCCCCGAAAGTAATAGAGGAAGGAGATAGGAAAATTATTCAGGTAATGGCTGATAAGGTAGAATCGCTTAAAAAAGAGGAATTTGCGACTTATAATGCCAATATGAAAAGAGTCGAGTATAAATTGAACATTAATGCTGAAGGCTCGAAAGAACCGCTCTATACGTGGGATGATGCGGCCAAAAGGATTTTTGAAAATATTTATACGGTTTCCGAAGATGGTTATAAAGAGAGTAAAAAGCTTTACAAAGAAATTAAGCCAAAAGGAGCAGCCAAGCAGAAAATAAAGGCAATTGAAAACTACATCAAAACCAATTTTTCAATCCAACCAGGCTATGAGGATGCTTATTATTTGGTGGAAAAAATTATAGAGAACAAATATGGAAATGAAACGGGAATCATGCGTTTATACGCTTGTTTGTTGAATTTAGCTAAAGTAGAACATCAGTTAGTTCTCACTACAGACAGAAGCGAAACTCGCTTCGATGGAGAATTTTCTTCTTGGAAATATTTAGAGAATTATGTTTTCTACTTCCCTAAAACCCAGAAATACCTCGCTCCGAATAAGCCAGAGTTACGCTATGGAATGATTCCATTCTACTGGACGAATAATCAGGGTTTGTTTATTTTGCCAAAAGAATCGAAGAAAGAAACCATCGTTACGGGAAAGGTGGATTTTATAGCGCCATTAGCTTCTGCTGTGAGTTTTGATAATTTGACGATTGATGTGGAGTTTGGGAAAGAGGAATTGGAGAATACAAATTTGAAAATTGAGAGTAAAACTGGCGGTTATTATGCTTCTAACATTCAGCCTTATTTCCCATTTTTGGAGCAAGAGCAGAAAGACAAGGTTGCCAAAGAGTGGATTGGCAGATACGTTCCTGATGCAGAATTTAGTAAAGTGGAGGTTTTTAATACTGAAAAGAATATTTCCCCACTAGAAAAGCCGTTCATTGTGAGCGGAGTAGGCAAGGGTTCTTCTTTTGTGGAAAGTGCAGGTTCTAAATATTTATTCAAATTGGGTTCTTTAATTGGCCCACAAGTAGAAATGTACCAAGAAAACACTCGCCAGAATCCGATTGAAAACGACTTTAACCGAGTGTATGACAGAACAATCACGTTCAATATTCCCGAAGGCTATAAGTTTAAAAACTTGGATGATATTCTGATTGATAAAAAGCATACAAATTCAGAAGGCAAGAAAATCTATGTCTTTGAGTCGAAATATACGGTGAAAGAGGGTAAGGTAGAAGTCAGAGTGGTTGAATTTTATGACCAAATCAATTGTTCAAAAGAAGATATTTTGCCTTTTAGAGGAGTGGTAAATGCGGCTGCCGATTTCAATAAAATCACGCTTGTGCTAGAGCCAATTTCGGAAAATTAAATCCAACCATTTTTTATGAAGAAGACGCAACTTTCGGTTGCGTCTTCTTTGTTTTCTTGAACAATTCAACAAAAAAAAGGAGGTGGATTGGTTCAAATAGAAAGTAGTATGGGATGAATTGGGAATCTGATTTCAAGGACATTGATTGAAATCGAGTTAATTTATTTTAAATAGCTCGCTCTTCTATCAATTTTGCAAAAAGGAACTCGGACTTTCTAAATCAATATGGTTAATTTGTCTTTAGTACAGTACCAAAAAACGAATAAATGAAACTAGAATTACGTCATACTAAAACCTTTTATCTATTTCTGTTAGTACTACTTTGTTCAAATTCGGTTTTTGCGCAAACGGTAGAAGTTCAAATAGGTAGAACTGATATTGCCGCCAACGAAGCTTTCAAAATTTCGGTAGTGGCAACGAATGGGAAAGTTACGGACATTAGTGATTTCCCCAACATCAGAGGTTTGCGGAAAGTGGGCGTTTCCCAATCTCAGAATGTGAGTATTGTAAACGGGCGAATGACTTCGTCAATTAGTGTGGTTCAAAACTACTCTGCAACCAGAGAAGGGAGTTTCAAGTTTAAACCATTTACGATGGTTGTCAATGGGAAAGTTGTGAAAGGAAAAGGCGGAACTGTGAAAGTTGGACCTGCCAGAGTTCGGCAAGACCCATTTGCTGCATTTTTTGGCGGAGGGAGAAAAAGGGCTGCCATGGAATTTATTGATGTGAAAGATGGTGCATTCGTAGCACTTTCTACTGATAAAAGTGAGGTTTTTGTTGGAGAGGGTTTTACTGCGACATTGGCGTTTTACATGCCTTTTGAAGACCGAGGTAAGATAGATTTTACTTATTCGTTGGGAGACCAACTCACAGAAATATTGAAGACTTTAAAACCCGCTAATTCTTGGGAAGAGAATTTCGGAATCAATAAGATTGCCGAGGAGCGTGTGGAGTTGAATGGAAAATGGTATTTGAAGTATAAAATATATCAAGCAACTTATTATCCGCTTAATTCGGAGAGAATCGCGTTCCCTTCTGTTGGATTGAAAATGAAGAAATATAAGTTCTCTAAGAATCGAGGTGTTTTTGGGAGAGAACGGAAAGAGGATTTCAAGACTTTCTATACTTCGCCAAAAAGCGTGAGTGTCAAACAACTCCCACCACATCCGCTCAGAGATTTAGTAAATGTAGGAGAATACAAATTAGCAGAAGAGATAGAGAGTAAAGATAAATTTGAGACAAGTAAAAGCTTTGGATACCGATTTCGTATTCAAGGAAAAGGAAATATCTCTTCTCTTAAAAAACCAGATTTGCCCAAAGATTCAGGCTTACTATTTTACCCGCCAAATACGGATGAAAATATCAGTAGAAACTCTGGAATTGTGTATGGTTCAAAGCAATTTGAGTACAATATTGAACCATCGGAACCAGGCAAATACAATTTAGGCGATTTTTTCCAATGGATTTATTTCAATCCGAAAACTGCTCAATATGATACCTTGAAATCTGAGAAGATGATTGAAGTAGTAGGAGAAAGCCAAAAAAACCAATCCATCGCTTCCAACGATTTAGGGGATTTTTACTCTGATATGGACAAGGTAAACAATCAATTGATGAGTCGTTCTGATGCCAATTGGACTTTGATATTGGCGAATCTGGTCGTTTTACTGGCGTTAGGATTGGGCGGATTTGTTGTATTTGCCAATAAAAACACTCCTGAATTAGAAGAGAAACCATTGTTTTCCGAAGTTTATCCACGGAAAAGGGAGGTTTAAATCCAGATGCTAGATTTTTGGTGACGGCAAAATAAGGAAGGCTAAAGAAACAAAAGGGCAACCAGTCATTAGATATTATGGACATAAATTTATTATGTAATCTGAAGACTGGCAGGTTTTGCGAACACTGCCAGCTTCCCATGCACTTTGTCGATTCACTATTCTAAATATTTTTTAATGGCTAGTGCGACTGCTTTTGCCAATAATGGTGGTACTGCATTACCAGTTTGCACCCTTGCCTGAACTGTTCCTCCCTCTACTACAAAGTCATCAGGAAAGCTTTGGATTCTGCACCTTTCTCTTATTGTTAAGCCCCGATTGTCTTTCGGATGACCAAGTTGAAACTGAGGTCTTATTCCACCAGAAACTTGTGTTGGGCTTAATATATTCCAAGCGAGACGAATACGTTGGTTGAATCTGTCATACATAGATTCGCCAGGAATTGTATTTTTGATTCTTTCAATTGTAGATATCGGATGGTTTGGAGAAGTGTGTCCTGAAACAGTTTCATTTGTATTTAACCTCATTAGTTGCTGGAAATCACTAAAAGGTTTTTTCAGATAGTTGGTTTTGGTTTCTTTTGTATTTAAGGATGGCAAATCTCCAATAGCATCTTTTATGGTAACATACTCTTGTTGAGTTTCAGGTCCGTGTGTTTTAATTATATCTTTAAAGTTAAACTCCCCGATCTCTAATCCCAACAAATACGAGTCTTGTTCTTTTTTGAGGAATTCCATAATCGGATGCATAAAGAAGCTTGTTTTTAACGGTCATTCGTCCAATTTCACTTAGATGAGTCTCTATATCTGTCACGAAATTACCTGTACTTTTCATTCCAGAACAACAACTTTAGGTTGTAGAACTTCAACGAATCGAGCGAATTCTTTGTACATGAAGTTTCTATCATCATTCTCGTGTCGCTTTCTATTATTTAATGAGAAACCTTGGCAAGGAATACCTCCAATAAGAACATCAAGCTGTCTGCCATTCAGTAATTCTTTTATTACTTCTGGATTGACCTTTTGACATCTCCTGTGATTGTCGAACAATTTGGGTGATTTGCCCGAAACGTCTGAATAGACGGAGTGTGAATGTCACAACCAAGTATAGTTTCAAAGCCAGCCATCTCAAAACCCAAAGATGTGCCTCCACAGCCACAGAATAATTCTGCTACAATTGGTTTTTCAGTATCAACATTATCTCCTTTGTTAAATATTGGTTCTTTATTCCAGTAATATCCATTTTCCTCTACTTTTATTGAAGTGTCCCAAGCGTTTTTTTCAATAGTATTCGCCTCTTCTTCTCCAGAAATAGTGATTTTCCTATCTTCTGAAATTGCAGAAGACTCATCGGCTATAGTATGTTTTTTGTTTTCTGGGATTTTCTATGTTTTCGTATGAAAATTGCTGTTTAGCTATTTCCAAAGCACTAAATTATTTTGTCTGAGCATCAATTTTTCAAATTAAAACTTGGCTTATTCAAATCAAAATTTTCAGAAGTATTAGGGGATTTATGCATTATTCAAACACTCTGCTAACCCAATTCCCATACTAAAGCAAGCTTGCAATAAATAGCGATTATTTAGTTACTTAACTTTCTTGGTTCTCTAACAAATTTTGTTGAGGTCAAAAACAGCTCAGATTAGTTGTCTAATCTGGAGGCTGTAATTGATGATTATTCCTTATTTCGTATTTCATGGAACACATCAATCACAAAAATTGTCAGACAACCACTTTCTTTTCACGCTAACCACTTTTACATGGCTAGTTTCAAATTTTGTGAGATAAATATCTAGTGCTTTTTGATAGTAGTCTTTAGCTGTATCGAGTTGTTTTTCTTTCTTGGCTAAATCTCCAAATGCCACATAAGTATCTGCGAATACATCATGCTCGTTATCAAAGAAGCTTTTATTGATTTCTAATGACTTGGTTAGCAGTCCTCTTGCTTGTTCAATCTCCTTTTGTTTTATTTTCAGAATGGCATAGTTCAAATAGACCATTGCTGTGGAAGGATGATTTTCTGTAAATAGTGCTTTGTGTAGGTTTAATGATTGAATAAATAAAGAATCTGCTTTTTTATATTCTTTATTTGCAGTCATCAAAAGCCCAAGACCGTTTAATGCAACAGCAGATGATGTTGTAGATTCCAATCCGAAATTCTCATTAATCTCTATTGTTTTTTGGTACTATTTGGGCAAATGGGAAATATCAGTTGTTTAAAAAGAAATTCACTCTGAACCATGAGTTTTTCTTCCAGTCTTCTCTGGAAGAAAGTAATAATTAACGTTGGCAAGCAGACATTGGCTTGGAGTTTCCCATTTGGAAATTTCTGAACTTCAAAATAAACTATATGCGTACATTTGAGAGTGTGGTAATAGAAAGCCAGAAATAAGAAGACCGATTTCTGACTTTCGGGTTTACTGTAAAAAGTTATTGGTTGTCTGACAATTTTTGTGGTTGATGTGTTTCATGAAATACGAAATAAGGGATAATCATCAATTACAGCCTCCAGATTAGGTAACTAATTTGAGCTATTTTTGATCTCCACAAAATTTGTCAGAGAACCAAGTTATTGAAGTGAGCGGTGGAATTGATTATCATTCTTTATTCTTCAATAAATGGTTGTATAAAATCTGAATCCAAACTGAGTGTGTTATCTCATGTTTAAATTCTTCTTTCTCTTTATGCTCTAGATTATCATAAGTCGTGACTTTTAAGAGGGTTGTTGTGTTCGCTAAAAAGTCAGATGCCATGAGTAAGTAATTAGTAATTTCAGAATTTTCAATATCTTTTAAAACCTTATACTGACCATGAGAGATTGATGACGTAAATTTATAGAGTAAATCTCTTTGCTCTCCAGTAAATACTTTGACTAGATTTTCAAGATTGTATCTATTGTCGTAGTCGCTATTATTTAAATCCTCATTGGATTTAACATGCAAGTTTTTTAAATTTTTCTTTACTTCTTCTGGTTTTAATTTTCTAAACCAAAATCTTATATAATCTTCATCTGCTAGCTCTTTGATATAATTAGAATAAAATTCAAAATCTAGAGTACAAGCAAATAGTATCGAAGATAATTCCATATAGCTTCTAAATGTTACTAATGCATCGTAATTTTTCCCTTCTTTTACTAGCTCTGTATATACTT
>JBLIFI010000253.1:0-7150 GCA_047633715.1 Flammeovirgaceae bacterium | reverse complement strand
TTCATAAGGTCAAATTCGGTATTCTTAAGGCATTCCATATTTGCTTCGAGATGTCCACGAGTACCAAGAGCCTGTCGGCAAGCTATGTCGCAGTACGATATTCGGTTACCGAGAGGACTGCAAGGCTGTTCACGCACAAGGTTCGGGAGGCAATGAAGTCCAGCGGGAACAATCCCATGGACGGAATAGTGCATGTCGATGAGTTCGTGGTGGGTGGAAAGGAGGAAGGAAAAGTTGGCAGGAGCTACGACAGCAAGAAAAAGAAGGTTGTAACAGCCGTACAGCCGTACAGCTGACTGATGAGGGAAAGGTAAAGCGAATGTACGCCATGAAAATTGATGATTACTCCTCGAAATCCCTATCAGGTATCTTTGAGAAGCATATCGACAAGAAGGCGAAAATCACGACTGATGTATGGAGGGGTTACCGCCCGATAATGAAAGAATATTCCATTGAGCAGATACCAAGCAATAATGGACAGAACTTCAAGGCTCTCCACACGATGATACATCAGTTGGACTCGCACCCGAGTAAAATCTTGGAGTAGAACAACTTACTCCTGGGTAAGCCATTCGAATATTGACCGATATTTCGATGAGTTCTGCTACCGACTGAACCGCTCCCAAAATAAAGAAACAATATTTAACAATCTTATTCAGGGGATGATTAAAGCAGAAAATAGCACAAAGCACTATGTAGTTAAATGATTGATTACCTCTAAATAGTTGGCTCTATCGTGAATTTGGTTAAAAGGTATAACAAAACTAAGATTTGAAAAAATTGCTTGTTTTTCGAGTTTGTTAAAACTCGAAAAACAAGCAATAAAACTGGTTCAAGCGGGGCTTCCCAAGCGTCCACACTTGAACCTAATAACTTAAACTTCAAAATCATGAATTGCACTCAATACCCAAATTCACGATAGAACCAAGTAGTTTATTTATTTCCCGTTCCTAAGGAACGGAAATTAAATAAGATGCTACTTTCTCTTGTTTCTTTTTGGGCTATTCTTCGTTAAAAAAGTTTGCCGTAGCGGTGCTATGCCAAACTTTTTTGCCTAAACTAGCCTCAAAAATAAACTGCGACAAAACACGCATTTATTTATTCCCCGTTCCTAAGGCAGTTTTTGCTTTTTTACTTTTCATTCAGAATTATCTGTTTTAAGTCTCATTTTTTATTGGACTTCTTCTATTTCTATGGTTTTAAGAGCAATGAAACTCAGTAATTATAATTCAGTTATTTCTTGCTTTTCGGCATGAGTTTTTGCTCTAGTATAAGCCAAGAATATTGAAGAAAAACTGACCATGCACTTAATTCAGGATTAGGCTTTTTGCCTTCTCCTATTCGTTTTATTTGTGACTCGTACCATATTATATTCATTGCACCATCAATTGCCTTTACTCCTGTCTTCTTAATTTTTGTAATAAAACTCAATCGACCTTCGTTGAATATTTCATTCACAATATTGGGGAATACTGCAAAAGGTCGGGCAATTCCTATAATATCCAACTGATTGGAAGCTATCGCATCTCTCATTACCGAGCTTGTGCGAAATCCTCCTGTTAACATTAAAGGAGTGTTTGTGATTCCCCTCGCTTTTTCAATATAATCCATAAAATAAGCCTCTCTCTTTACTGTGCTATCTTTATGTTTTCCCATCATAGCTGGGGCTTCATACGTACCGCCTGATATTTCGATTAAATCAATTCCTTCCTTGGAGAGAATTTTGACAACTTCCATTGATTCCTCTTCTGAAAATCCACCTTTCTGAAAATCTGTTGAGTTTAGTTTAATTCCAATGGGAAAATCAGCTCCTACTCGCTTTCTAATATTCCGATAAACTTCAACTACGAATCTCGACCTATTCTCTAAAGTTCCTCCCCATTTATCTTCTCTTATGTTTGAATAAGAAGATAGAAATTGACTGACCAAATAGCCATGTGCGCCATGAATTTGAACACCTGAGAAACCTGCTTCCTTTAAAATAATGGCTGTATTGCCAAACGCTTCAATGATTTCTAAAATCTCACTTTCAGTCAAAGCTGTAGGCATCTTTTGTGTAGCACCTTTTCTTCCGCCAACTTTTAAAGGAACGGCAGAAGGGGCTTTCAAATCACTATTGATTTGTTCCATCGCTTGCCTTCCTGGATGATTTATTTGAGCCCATAAATGTGTGTTAGTGCCTTTCACACTCTCAGCCCATTCTTTAAGAATTGTAAAGTTTTTTCGATTCTCAACAACTACATTTCGTGGTTCTCCAATAGCTTTTGAATCAATCATGATGTTGCCTGTAATCAACAATCCTGCACCACTCTGAGCCCACACTTTATAGGCATTTATCAAAACAGGTGTTGGCTCATGACGTTTGTTTGCTAAATTTTCACTCATCGCTGATTTAGCAATCCTATTACTTAGTATTGCGCCATTTGGCAAAATCATTTCTTCTTGTAATACATCCATAATATTGATTATTTATTGATATTCAATTAGCCATAATACATCCTAACAGGGCTTTTTCATAAAAAACAAAAGTGTTGTTTTATGCATATCAGCAGAACTCTAATATAGTTCGAGCGTCCGCTCGGACTTTGCTGATTGTTCCACTTTGCTGTGCGAATGAAAAAGTCATTGTAAATCCTTGTTTTTTGGTTACGAAATCAAAAAGAGCGGCTACAATGACAACCAAAGGTAATAAAAACCGAACAATCGTACTTCCAATTACGAGTGATATTTATGGGCGATTCATGTTTGATAATAAATTTGCACACGAAACCATAAAGGATTTGTATGAAGGCCACATGGATTTATTTCCCGCACAGATGCTATCAGGCTATAAACTGAATGGCAGAACACGACTTTCAAAAAATGCAGCAGGCTTTCAAATGCGAAAAATCAAGGTGACTGGCACTAATTACCAAATCCGCCCGTCCTATATGTTTCCATACTGCAAAGAACAGCTGGATTTCGTGTCGAAAGGACTGTTCCTGCTGAAATTCGGAGTTCCCTTCTGGGCATTGGCTTTCGTATTTGGCTACAACGGTAGGGACAAACTGCTTTTTGGGAATTTCAGTATGCGACAATGCAAGCGAACAGAGCCTGAGACATGGCTACGGTACGTTTAAGCAGGAGAGCCAAAGCCTGAAAGCTGGCTATGAATCAATTAGTGTCAATACGGATGGCTGGACAGTGACCCAGAAAGCATAAAAACCCTGTTTGCTTCAATTCAGGTGGTGGAATGCTTCCTGCATGCTTTCTTGAAAATCTGGGACAGGGCAACCAAAAAGATGAAACCCTTTTTCAATATGGCAGGCGAATACATAATTGATTGCCCAATGAAGGCGAATATTTTGAAACTCTGCGCCAAAAAAGATAAATTGATGAAGCATATTGATAACCCAGATGCTCATAAAACATCCAATATGCTAGATCGCTTGATGAGGGCAATGAAAAAACATAAGGTGAATTCTCAGATGTTTCATTCAACAACAGAAGCAACGACTAAAAATTTCAGGGCATTTGCATTGATTTATAACTTCACACCTTCCTGTCCTTCCGTCTGGAAAGAAAAGCCCGAGTTGAAAAACCTTGCGGAAAGACTAAACAAAAAAAATATGCAGACGACTGGCTTGAAAATCTATTACTCTCAGCTAAAAAACATCAATTTAGACAGCACAGAAAAGTGTAACAATCAGGAAAATTTATTAACTATGAAATGGTGGCTAAAAATTGATTTAGAGAGATAATAAAAAGTGTCTAACCCAAAACATAAGTCTCACTAAACTTGATTTTTTTCAATTGAAAAAAATCTAAAACTGTAATAAAATAAAAAAACTATATCTTATAATTTTATACTCGCTTTTTTGGACTATTGGCTATTCACAAGATAGCGAATACAAGGCAATTCAGGTAAATGAAAATTTACAAGAGATACTAAATGATTCTGTTGGCAAAAAAGTTGTCAATCATTTAGAACTATTGTTTTCCCAAATAGCTACTGGGAGTATTGATGAAAATAGTATTCATAAGGACAACAAAAATTTAACGATAGCAGTACCAAATGGCTTACAGGGCATAAAGAGTTTTAGCAATAAATCAGATAGTTTAAATCAGTATGAAAAACAGCTCATTACGTTTTATCCAATTTCGGAAAACACCTATTCAATAGCTGTTGCTCTCATAGATGGTTGCAAAACAAAAGAAACCCCTTTTTTAAAAACGATTCTTAGACTTATCGCAGAAAATGAAAATGGAGAGATTAAATTTTCAATTCCATTAAAAAGCAGTACAAAAAAATGGAAATCTACCAAGGTGGGGAATATCACTTATTTCTACAAAGACACAATTCAGTTGGAAAGAGCACGTAAATTCGATAATAAGAACAACATAATTTCAAAAAAACTGAATGTTCCCACAGAAGAATTTAAGTTTTATATGTGCGAAAATTACCAAGAGATTCTAAAACTCTTAGGTTATGAATATCAATTCGAGTCAGCTTCAACCTATAAGCTCGGTTATGGTGTAGAGCAAAATTATATTTTCTCGATTATGAATAACGAAGACTTTTCTCATGATGTGTTTCATTACTATTCAGAACAGATTCATGCTTCGGAAGACAGAAATTGGATTGCAGAAGAAGGCATCGCATGCAGTTGGGGAAATGCCTATTATGTTGATAAAAATGGGGAAATGATAGAGCTCCAACGACTTGTTTTAGAACTGAAAAAGCATCTCTCGACTACTGATAGCGACTTACTAAGCTTATTTGAAAATAACACTAAAATATTCAATTACATTGATTCAGATTTATCGGTTCGTACAGTTATATCTGGAGTCATTTGTAATGAAATAGAAAACCTAAAGGGAATTGATGGCATCATTAAAATCATTAATTGCGGGAGAAATCCAAATTCGCTTGATGCCTATTTTAGTGCTTTAAATGAGCTGATTGGTATAAACAAAACGAATTTCAATAGTAAGGTAAGCCAATTATTGAAGAACTATTAGAACGCATAAAACCCTCAGAACCTTGCCATTCCCATTCTCCGCCACAGAGTTATCCACAACTTCAAAGCAGAAGCAGAAGGTATTGGAATTGAGGAACTTGCAGGTAGCTTGCTTTAACCCAAAAATCATCACAAACAGCCAACTTTTCGATTTACTTCGAGAAGTTGGCTGTTTTTATTGGTTGGATTTTTAAAGTCGTGAATTGATGAGTGGCTACGATTGTCTTTCAATAATTGTAAGCTTTTCGCCCAATTCAATTCCGCAAGGTGCGCCCCGCCAATTTCGGGGTAATATTTTCGAGTTTCAGTAAGCTAATTTAGACCTGCTAAGTTTTTCGGGGGCGACCTTCGCAAACTTAGCAAGTCTTTTTTTGGTAAGCCCCTAAATTGAATGCGGTGGAGAATCGGAATCTGAAATGTGCTTGAAACAGAGAAATACTGGCGAAAGTCTTATAGCGAAGCTTGACTTGTGCCTTCTTTTATATCAATCATTCCATGACGGGTTTCAGACTTGACAGTTTAAAGTCAAAAAAAACCAATTCCAATAATTAGCCTTAAGTCTGAAGACTTAAAAAAAAGTTTAGACACAAGTGCGCTTCGCTGAACACTTGCGCTAGATGGGAGAGTAGCCTAGTAAAATGTTGCAAAATGAGACATTAACTTGTTAAACAACCGCTGGAACTTCTTCAATCTTCCAACCATTAGCCTCTAACTCTGTTTTTTCAGCATTAAAATCTGAGAAACTTGATTTCTGAATAGCAATACATAGCAGATATTTAGGTCTAGTAACAGCTACATGGGCAAGGCGCAATGCAAGTTTATGCTTATTATTTGGAACTGAATGTTTACCCTTGAAATATCCTAGTAGTCCTTTTATATCTGAATCTTTAGTCTGATAATTTACTGTTTCTAGATAAAGCGTAGCTGCATGAGTTTCCCCCTTCACGTTGTGAATAGTATCTGCTTTTACTTCAAATGTATAGCCAGCAACAGTATGTGTTTCTGCATTTGGTGCCAATATATCCACTACAGTTGCTTTGTCAATAAACTTAACTTTACATTCCGAAGAGATTGTAAATTCAGGATAAACACTTTTCAAATCTGATTCTATAAAGCTTTTGACTTCATCGTAGACATCTCCTCCTGTATGCAAGACTCTGCACCACTCAGTTAGTTTTAATTGAAATACTTTAAATTCATTTGGAACAGATTCTTTGAATGTTTTAATAAAAGCATGCTCATTTTTAATATCTATATTAGAAAACCTGAGAGCCTTTAATATTGCTCCAATAATATTATTTCTATAAAAACGAGCACTTTGGTTGTTAGGATTATGTACTAAATATTCTTTTAGGGATGGTGCATAAATAGTTTGTTTTATTCTATTGTTCTTATTGAACTTTGTATAGTTTGAAATAACTAATTTCCCTACTTCCCAAAAAGAACTTACTGCACCAATCGCTTTTGCGGGTTTATCATTTGTTATTTCAATCCCTAAATCAGCTATTTTTTTTGCGAACTCTGGAATAACATTTATTATATTCTTCTTTTCAAATACTAAAATTACTGGGCTATGTTCTGGTATTGTTCCATTGCCTTTGATTTCAGACTTACTCTCTGTTGTATTAGTAGCAACTTTTGAAATGGCATCATGAAACCTTCTGCTATTTGATATTGGTAAGTTGTCAAGTCTGGGAATCCATGCTGGTATATTATTAAATATAGTTTGATTAACATCCCCTATACCTTGAAAGACGATGTCCGCCTGTGAAATGAAAAGTTTGTCTAATATAGACATTTGGTCTAAGTTGGAATCCTGCATTTCATCAGAAAATACATACTTGAATCGAAGCGAAAATATTTTAATTAGTGAGTTTGCAATAGATACTTTTTCAGTAATATATTTATTTGCGAAATGATAAGCATCTTCATACGTAATATATCCATCCTTTAAGACCTGCTCTCTGCATTTTTTAAATTTTTGAGTGATTACGCTTGCTTTTGTGTGTGTTACATTTGAAGTTACAATTGAAAAATCATTTAAGCTTAAAGTCATTTTCTTGAATACTGACTTCACATTATTGTTGTCATGATACCATTTAAAAAACTTTTTCTCATCACTTAAAAAGTTTTTATTATAACTATGTTCC
>JBLIFI010000252.1:0-7159 GCA_047633715.1 Flammeovirgaceae bacterium | reverse complement strand
TACTAGTAGTAAAGTTTTTTTCATAATAGTTAATTGTAATCTAGTAAAATTGAACGATAGAAAGATTTACTTGCGCCTTTCATTATTACGCAGGTCGATTATATATTTTCTGAATGTACTTTCCAAACAACTCGTTACTATTTTACTGTTTTTTGATGAAAAAAGCATAAAAACAGACTCAAAACCCTTCATCTTTTCTCATATTAGAAGAATATAAGAAAAGATAAAAACTAGATAATAGCATCAATTAATTGTACTATTTAAAGAAAATACGATAACAAAAACAGTTTTTAGATCATTTAGCGCATAGATTGCCAAGGTTGTTTATGAGTCAAATAACATTAAACATACATCATTAGTCAATGTGCCATCTTCAAACGATTGAGCAGATTTTTTTATGGTAAATCGTTTTTCATACTTAACTTAGAAGCTGATGTTACGCAGTTTTTGTTTTACAGATGGAAAATTACTGGTTACTCAGACATAATTCTGTTCTCTTTGTTTAGATGCTTGTAGTTAAAGTTAACACCGCAATAGCCGTCCGCATTTAATTTTGGGGAAACCGAACCTGTATTGAGCCTGAAATTGAATGTGGTTGGATTTAGTGCAAGCAAGCTTTCAATGGCTAAGCAATTCGCCAAAATTGGCGGGGTGTACTGGCTAGTTTAACTCTCACGATTTGCTAGCGAGTTCCAAAAAGACGGAGTTCTTCTCATCAATAAACAATTTACGAAATCCAACAAAAAAGTTTTATACTGCGTAACATCAGTTAGAAGAACATATCTCAAAACAAATCACAAGCTAGAATGTACGAATTCACCAAAATAGAAAGAATAGAGCCTAGTCTTCGCCCTTCCAATGAGCGAATCCAGAATTTCAATGAGATTAGCGAGGTATTTACCAAAGAAGAAGCTGGCTCTCAGGCAAGCCGTTGTATTCAATGTGGCAACCCGTATTGCAGTTCCACAGGTTGCCCACTCAATAATAACATTCCCCAATGGCTTCGGTTTATTGCCGATAAAGATTTGGAATTGGCTTTTCAGATTTCCAATGAAACTTCGCCTTTTCCAGAAATACTTGGCAGGATTTGCCCACAGGACAGATTATGCGAAGGAGCTTGCACTTTGAACGATGGACACGGAGCAGTTACAATTGGCTCAATTGAGGTTTCAATTACTGAAAAAGGCTTCGAACAGGGGTTTCGTCCGAAATATGCGGAGAAAATGCTTGGGAAAACAGTTGGGATTATTGGTTCTGGGCCTGCGGGTTTGGCTTGTGCCGATTTCTTGTTGCGAGCTGGCGTGCAACCTGTGATATACGAAAAAGCAGATGAGGCGGGCGGATTGCTCACTTACGGAATTCCTAGCTTCAAATTAGAGAAAGCTTCTGTACAGCGCAGAATCCATATTCTGAAATCTGCTGGAATGGAAATTCATTTGAATACCGAAATTGGGAAAGATATTTCCTTCGGAGAACTCCAAACAAAACATGAAGCAGTTTTCATTGGAATTGGCGCAATGGCTGGGCGAGTTTTGGACAGCGAAACCTATAACACAGACAATATATATATGTCAGTTCCATTTCTGACCAATATCCAAAAGAAAATAGAAGAGCGCACGCATGACAAAAAATACAATGTAACTGGTAAAAGCGTGATTGTGATTGGCGGTGGAGACACGGCAATGGATTGTGTCAGAACTTCGGTTCGGGAAGGAGCGCAGCAAGTTCAATGCGTATATCGAAGAGACGAAACCAATATGCCTGGAAGCAGAAAGGAAGTGAAAGCAGCCAAAGAGGAAGGCGTGGAGTTCGTTTTCCAAACCACTCCAAAAAGCTTTGCTTCTGATGAAGCAGGAAAAGTAGTTGGAATGAAATTCGTAAAAACTAAGCTTTCGGAAGCAGATGAAAGCGGAAGGCAAAAAATAATCGAAATCCCCAACTCCGAGCATATTATTGAAGCCGAGGTTATGATTTTAGCCTTAGGATTCAGCAACGAGAAACTGAAATTCTTTACCGATAATAATATTGAACTAGAAGAATGGGGCGCAGTAAAAGTAAATGAACAAGGAGAAACATCATTGAAAAACGTATTTGCAGGTGGCGATGCAGTTCGTGGCGCAGACTTAGTGGTAACTGCTGCTTTAGATGGCAGAGAAGTTGCCTTGCAAATTCTGGAGCGCATTTTTGCTGAGGAAGCGGTGTTGATTGAGTAATACGGGGCTTTCTTATATTTGATATGCACATTAAAGATTACTTATTATTGGTGTGTCTCACGCCAACCTTCCAAAAGACACAGGGAAATCGCTAATTTGCGTAACTCCCATTCAGAATTTGCCATTTTGGGCCAGAATCAAGACTTTGCGCAACATAAGTGATTAAAGAAAAGGGTAGTGTGAAACAAGTAATGTTATTAAAAACCCAATCGCTAAAAATAGGAATTTGCTAACGCAAATAGCTTTTTTTACGACATAGTTCCACTACGGACTAGAAGCTATCGGCTACAGATACAACTCCACAAAAGTAATCTCTAACATTACTTCTTTATCACTACCAAGAAAAGTAGCACCCAATGACATCTAACTCAAAACCAAACAATATAGACCGAAGCTTTTATTCAAAAAAAAAGGCTTCTAATAGTTCACAAAAGCGTCCTCGCTTCGCTTTACTATTCCTTGCTTTTGCTTTTCTTTCCGTATTTCACAGTTCGGCACAAACCAGTTTGCAACAGCGAGAAATTGCGTTGACATCCTTGGTAGTTCTGAAAAATGAAAACAACTTTTTGCCAATTAAAAGTCTGAATATTAGAAAAATGGCCTCCTTGGCAATTGGAGTCGATAGTTTCACCCATTTCCAAGAAATCAGCTCACTTTACACCAAAATCAGCCATTTCACCCTTTCGGTTGGAGACAATAACAAGCAAGTTAGTTCGATAAAGGAAGCATTGAAAAGTTATAATTTGGTGTTGGCAAGTCTGCATTGCCCATTCGACTCTTTAGAAGAAGCCACTCGGAATTTGATGAGCGAATTGGCAACTTCGCAAAAAGCAATTATTGTCATTCTCCAACCAGCCAAGGAAATGATTGGATGGGATTTTATTGAAAAATCTAAAGGATTGATAATTGCCCAAACCAATTCTGAACTTGCTCAATCACTCTCCGCACAGCTCATTTTTGGTGGAGTGAGTGCAAATGGGAAACTGAATGTAGAAATCACAGAAAAATTTAAAAAAGGAGCTGGTTTGGAGCTCATGGAATCCAACCGATTCAGCTATACAATTCCCCAAAAAATCGGATTGGATTCGGCAAAGCTCCACATAAAGCTCGATTCAATTGCCCAATTAGCAATTGATGTAGAAGCCACGCCAGGGATGCAAGTGCTGATTGCCAAAGACGGAAAGGTGTTTTTCCATAAAGCCTATGGGCATCATACGTATGACAAAAACCGAGAAATTTTACTGACAGATTTATACGATTTGGCTTCTATTACCAAAATTGCCGGTCCACTTCCTGCGCTTATGAAGCTGTATGATGAGCGGAAATTCAAACTCGATAGGAATTTGAGCAACTATTGGGCAAGCTGGCAAAAGGGAAATAAGCGCACATTGAAAGTGCGTGAAATCTTGGCGCATCAAGCAGGTTTACGAGATTGGATTCCTTACTGGAGAAAAACCGTGAAAAAGAATGGGGAATATAAACGAAAGCATTACCTGATTGACTCTACCGAAATTTTCAGTACGAGAGTGGCGAAAGGAATTTGGTTACATAAAGATTTCAGACAGAATATTTATGGGCAAATCAGGAAATCGAAAGTGAGTAAAGAGAAGAAATACCTTTATTCTGGCTTGTCATTCTTTATTTTCCCTGCAGTAATTGAAACGCTAACTGGAGAGAGCTATGAAACCCATTTGAAAGAAAAATTCTACAAACCACTCGGAGCAAACTCTCTGACTTTCAATGCAATAGATGAATATGAATTGGAAACCATTATTCCCTCAGAAACTGATACTTTTTTCCGAAAACAAGAACTCCGAGGAATTGTGAACGATGAAAGTGCCGCCATGATGGGCGGAGTTTCTGGCAATGCAGGGCTTTTCAGCAACGCCAACGATCTGGCAAAATTGATGCAACTCTATCTGCAATTTGGGGAATATGGCGGAGAACGCTATTTCAGCGAAGAAACCGTGAAGGAATTTACCAAACAGCAATTCCGAGGAAACCGAAGAGGCGCAGGGTTCGATAAGCCTGCTCTGACCGAAGAAATTCGGAACAATGGAACTCCCTCGCCCGATGCTTCGCCACAAAGTTTTGGGCACACAGGCTACACGGGGACTTTCGCTTGGGCAGATCCAGAAAACGGCCTGCTTTTCATCTTCCTCGCTAACCGAACTTACCCGACTCGGGCAAGCAAAAATTTGTATCGGTACAATATTAGAACGGCAATGCACCAAGTTGTTTACGATTTGTTGGAGGAAGTTGAATAAAGGAACAAACACTTTTGCCTCAGTTCGGTCGGACCCCACTCTTACCCGACCAAAATAATTAGCCAAATTATACATGAACGAATCGAAATTGTCTAGGAGGAAACTCAATGGAGTTTGAGAATAAGGAATAGATTATAATGCTAGACATTTTTCATTTTCTTCGGATTTGAGAACTGGTTTACCATAGCATCGGCTACCGATCCAACCGAGAACTGTCAGAATTGATGGCCACCGTGGAACGGTTCTGACAGGCACAAGTTAACTGGTTCAAGTGTCCACGTTTGAACCTAAAAACTAAAATGTCTAGCATTATAGGAATAGATATATTTATGAACTTGAAAATGAAAAACTTACAATTCTAATATGCATTTCCTGCTTGAGAAGAAGCATCTTTGAATATTTCTGGTTCAAAGGTTTCTATATCAACTCCTTCGAGAATTCCTGAAACAGAACTATATACATGAAATTTATCTTTCCCAAAAACGGTATTTTTAAACACCTTGAAAGTCTTTCTATCAGCTCCTTCAAGACGATAAATTCCCATTCCGCTAGAAGTAGAACGTTCATAATACACCCTATTTTTATCTATCCAAAAAAAACCTTTATCTTCTAAAGATTCAATATCTACCGACTCGTGAAATTGGTTGAAAAGAACTGTCCCATCATAATTACACGTAATATAAAAGTGGACAGAGTCAGTTATCCGCTTATATACAAGAGGTTTTATAAATTCAAATTCGTCCGAAGCCTTGTAAGTAGACAGGTTATCATAACAGCTTGTCTTTGCCTCCATGTATTGCTGCATTCTCAAGCGTTGCTCCTCAGAGTCAAATTCCTCTGAATCAAAACCAACTATTTCTCTAGTTTCTCTTTCAGGCGTACATCCTAGAAAAGCAATCATAAGAAATACATATAAACATCTTTTCATTCTTTTTTTTTAATTCTTCATTCAAAACTAAAGCGCATTGCCACCCAACACATCCATTCTCATCTTAATTTGTTGGGCAGTTGGATTTTTAGATTCCTGAATTACGTGCTTTTCTTGGTAAGGAGAATTTTTTGGGTTAGCTACAATTTTCTTGTTTTCCCCGTTTCTGACAAACTGAATAGTGTAACTATCGTTATAGTTGGCATCAATCAGTTTGCCTAAAATGCTATTTGCATTGGACTCGGTGATTCTTTCTTCGTTCACAGCAAAAATCACGTCATTGGCTTTCCAACCAAAAACATTCTCATCGGTTTCTAATACGTAGAAGAATCGTTTTTTTGGCTCGAAAGCAAATTTGAAATCTCCATAAGAATAAGTATTTACCTCTGCTTGGGGTAAATACTCCCAACCCATTTTAGCAAAATACTTACCGTAAGGAAGTGGCTGATTACCAATTACATAATCATGAAAAAAGTCTGAAATCTCTGGAAAAGTCATCTCCACAATTTCGGGAATCAGTCGGGAATCTTCAAACGCTTTTTCAGGTCCATATTTTTTGGAGAGTTCCAACATCACACTTCGTAGATTCATTGCTCCATCGCTCAATTCGTTCAACCGAATATCAAGCAGCATGCTAATCATAGCACCTTTATCGTACACATTCCCATACATGTTTTGGTATTTTGGCTCAATGATTCTACGACTCATTTCCGTGAACGAAACTTGTGGAAATTCCTTTTCTGCCTTTATTTTTTGGTGCATTTCATCCATAAACCAAACCTTGTCCATCAGCCCAGCCTTGAGTTGCACCAAGTTGGAGAAATATTCCGTCACGCCTTCATAAAGCCAAAGGTGCTGAGACATTTTGGGGTTTCGGAAATCGAAATTTCTAATTTCCTGACTGTGAATATTCAGCGGAGTGAGAATATGGAGAAACTCGTGAGAAGCCACTCCCAAAACCAAATCTTGCAACTCGGTCTGGTCGCTCATTTCCGGCAAAAAATAGAACGAACAATAAGAATGCTCCAACGCCCCAAATCCCCAATTCCCAATTACTGGGTTGGTCGGTTTCATGTTGGGGAAATACATCAGAAACTGATATTCCTCCACAGGCATTATTTCAAAAAAATCTTCCAAACCTTTAGAAAGCGGGCGTAACATTTCCCGAATAGAACTCGCCTTCACTATTCCCGTTTCCGAGTGAACTGCCACAGTAACTTTGGTTTCCCCCACCCAAAAAATTGCTGTGTCGGGTTGCGAATACATAATTGGGTTGTCTGCCAATTTCACATAATCTGGCGCAGTAAACACATCTTTCCAGTTTTCGGAATTTACTCTCTGGAGTGGAGTGGCTCCGAAAAATTGCGTTGGTTTCGTGATTTCCAACCGATATGGCAACATTTTATGACCTTCCAAATAACCATAAAAACCATGATGATTGATTACCACATTTTTCCCTTCATCAATATTAGTTCCCCCAGGCTGGAAAATGTAGTTGGAAGCCGTGTTTGCATCCCAAGTATCGTTTATATAATATTCAATTTTATTTAGTTCCTGTGCATTCTGAATTTGGAATACATTTGAAGTCAACTCCCTCACTCTCAATCGCTTCCCTTTGTTGTCGTATGCTCTGAACCTTTCTATAAACCGACCATAATCTTTCTTGGAGTAAGAGCCAGGAATTACCGAAGGCATCACATATTCTGCAGTTTCGGTAGAGATGGCTGGTGGGAAAAGCTGGATTTTTATTC
>JBLIFI010000251.1:0-7192 GCA_047633715.1 Flammeovirgaceae bacterium | reverse complement strand
AAGCAATTGCAAAGCCATTCTACTCACATTGGAAGATAGGAATACATTGGCTATGCCACTTAAAAAATCTCATTCACAGAGAATTTGACAACGATGTCATCAAAAACCTTACCGCTCACTAATGGTTTTTATTTGTTTTTTTATTTTTTTTACTACTTTTCTTTCATTTTATGTTTTTTTTTTTTGCTTTGCACAAAATTACGAATACATGGCCAGGCTACTCGAATTCAACCATAAATAAAATAATAATAATTAAATAGTTTAGTAATGAAAAGAATAAATTTACTTTGTATCATTTTTGCACTTTTAATATCATCCTGTAACCAAAGCTCTGTTGAACCAACTAATGAGGTTAAGTATGAGACTTACAAACAATTTCAAGAAGTTATTCTTGGGAACCTAAACAATTTAGCCACTTTTGCTAGAAAAAATGGGCACAAATTAAACTCTACTAAAGAGATTTTATCAGTAAGTAAGTCTTTCTATAAAGAAGACAATATCGGCTATAACAATTTCACAAAAGCCGTACAATTTATGGAAAGTATTAAGAAGTCTAACGAAAGGGTTCTTAACACTTTTGAAAATTCTGTAGTCAATGATTTAGTTGAAAACTTAAACAATTCTGACAGTCAAGATGATGCAGCAGGCACTTGGATGATTGAATGTTAATATAAATTATCAAATTCTATGAATAGTATAGCAAAAAAATTTTTACGCACATTTATCATTATAGTGATGATTGTGATTTATGTAAGAAATATCAATAGCTTCGATGACTTGTTAGAGGTAAAGAACCTGATAGGTACTGTATTTTATCTAATTGCTTTCTACGCATTTTATAAAGCTGACGTACTTTTCTATAGCAAGAATACGAACAAATAAATTAAAAATGGCTTTGCAACCTAGGTTGCAAAGCCATTTTTTTTTAAATCTTAATTCGCACATCACAAAACCTATCTCATTCCCCCTCTGAAATTCTTTCGCTTGTTTCTTTTGTAATCTTCAAAAACCAAGTTCCCCAATCCTTTCAAGCTCGAATAATAAGCATTCCCATTATTTACTTGTGTGAATTCCTTTACAAATTCCTGCAAATACGGGTCGGAAGCAATCATAAATGTAGTTACGGGAATTTTCAGTCTTCTGCATTGAGCGGCCAACTTGAGTGTTTTGCTGAGAATTTTGCTATCAATTCCGAAGCTATTTTTATAGTATTCAATTCCCTGTTTGATACAAGTTGGCTTGCCATCGGTAATCATGAAAATTTGCTTGTTGGCATTCTTTCTCCTTCGCAATAAATCCATTGCCAACTCCAAACCAGCCACCGTATTTGTATGGTAAGGTCCGACTTGCAAAAAGGGTAAATCTTTAATTTGGATTTGCCAAGCATCGTTTCCGAACACAATAATATCGAGCGTATCTTTCTTATATTTCCTCAAAATCAGCTCCGAAAGCGCCATTGCCACTTTTTTTGCTGGCGTGATTCTATCTTCTCCATACAAAATCATAGAATGAGAAATATCAATCATCAAAACGGTAGAAGTCTGAGATTTATATTCTTTCTCCACCACTTCCAAGTCATTTTCTGTGAGTTGGAAATCGCCCAAACCATGATTGATTTGTGCATTTCGGATGGAGTCAGTCATTGAAATCTGGTCGAGCGAATCGCCAAATTGGTAGGAGCGCAAATCGGCACTAGGTTCATCGCCCATTCCAGAATGTGTCGTTTTGTGGTCTCCAGAATTTCCCTTTTTCAGTTTTCCAAAAATCTCTTCTAATGCACTTTGACGAATGGATTTTTCAGTTTTAGCAGTCGTTCCCAAACCTCCCGTAACTGGGTCTTCTTTCAGGAAACCTTTGTCTTTCATTTCCTGAATGAAATCGCCAATTCCATAATCTCCAGTAGTTAAGTTATATTTATTATCCAGATTGGTAAGCCAGCTCAAAGCTTCGGAAACATTCCCGGCAGTTCGTGTGATCAACTCATTGAAAATATTTTTTAATTCCTCGAACTTGCTGCCTTCTTTCTCCAAAGGCGGTTCGTAATCTGTAAATTGGAAGCCTAACATAATAGTATTGAGTAGTGAGTCTCAGGTATCAAGACAAAAAAATGATTTTGCTTGCATTCCAAACAAGGAAAAGGCTAATTAGGTTTCGTTTAGGAAAGCAGTTTGTAAAGAAAAGTTACATTTGCAAAGACTGATTGAATATTGAGCAGGCGATTGATATGAGATTTCTCCATTCTTAATTCTACATTTTTAATTCTTAATTAGTATGCACATTGCCCTTTTTGCTTCTGGAACTGGCTCAAATGCACTCAAAATAATTGCGCATTTACAACCAAAATACCCCGAGTTGAAAATATCAATTTGGTCCAACAACTCGGAAGCTCCAATATTGAAAAGCGCTGAGAGTTTGGGAATTGAAACTCATTTATTCAATAGGCAGCAATTCTCAAAATCCAACCATGTTTTAGAAATGCTGAAAAAAGAAGCTATAGATTTTATTGCTTTGGCTGGATTTCTCTGGCTTGTCCCCTCTCCTATTGTTCGAGAATTCCCAAATCAGATTATCAATATCCACCCAGCTTTATTGCCCAAATATGGTGGAAAAGGCATGTTTGGAATGAATGTGCATAAAGCTGTGAAGGAAAATGGAGACAAAGAGTCGGGAATTACCATCCACTTTGTGAATGAGAATTACGATGAGGGAAATGTGATTTTGCAAGCTTCTTGTGAAATCCAACCAGAAAACTCTGCGGAAACAATTGCCAAAAAAGTATTGGCTTTGGAGCACAAACACTTTCCGCTGATTGTGGAAGAATTTGTGGCAAGAAATTAATGTAGCGGGTAACCTCTTGGTTACCCGAACGCTCTATCAAACTAGAGTTTGACAGCTACAGAAAATATAAAGAAAGGCTTTCCGAATTATCGGAAAGCCTTTCTTTATCTGTCAAACCTGAAAATGCTTATTTCGCAGCAGCAAATTTCTTCGCTACTTCTTCCCAGTTGATTACGTTCCAGAATGCGGAAATGTAATCAGGTCTTTTATTTTGGTATTTCAAGTAGTAAGCGTGTTCCCAAACGTCTAATCCTAAAATTGGCGTGCCTTTTTTCTCGGCAACATCCATCAAAGGATTGTCTTGGTTTGGAGAAGAAGTCACGAACAATTTGCCAGCAGCATCAACTGCCAACCAAGCCCAACCAGAACCGAATCTAGTTCCTGCAGCTGCGTTGAATTCTTCTTTCAATTTGTCTAAAGAGCCAAATGCGCTATCAATTGCAGTTCCCAAGTCTCCAGAAGGAGTTCCGCCTCCGTTTGGAGAAAGAATTTCCCAAAAAAGTTTGTGGTTATAAAATCCACCACCATTGTTTCTAACACCTGCTCCGTGCTCACCAGCTTTTGCTAGAATAGCCTCGATTGAGCCAGCATCTTTTCCTTCTAAAGCTGCGTTCAATTTAGTTGTATAGCCTTGGTGATGCTTAGAATGGTGAATTTCCATTGTTTGAGCATCAAAATGTGGTTCTAATGCATCGTAAGCGTAAGGTAATTTAGGTAATTCGAAAGCCATTGTTTTATAGTTTTTCAGTTAAAAATTCGTTTCAATTAGTAATACATGTAAATTTACTAATTCTTATGAAAATCCATTGGAGGAAATCAATTGAATTATTAAATCATACTATATACATAACCAATAAGATTATGAGTTGTTTTGGTAAAAGCTAATTTAAGTAGTCTAGCTTAAATAATTACACAGTTTGAGTTCTTGATATATTCATTTAAAGTCAAATACAAAAATAGCAAATAGCAAAACGTGCTTAATTAACCTCTTCTTTTTCCACAAATTTGATTCCCAATTTCTCCAGTTCCTCCAAAACAGGCTCATAAATAGATGGCTGAATTGGTCTTTGAACTCCTTTTAAGTTGATTTTCCCGTTCAAAACCAACTTACAGCCAATTGCCAATGGCAGACCAACTCCTTTCGCCATTGCCGTATTGTCAGTATCTTCTCCCATAATTACCAAAGAAGATTTCAGATTATGCGATTTTCCGCCTTTCTCGTACTCAAACAGGTGTTGCATCACAATCATATCTTTGTCAGTTTCTGCCAAAGTCCATTTTGCTTCCAAAATTTGTTGGAGTGCCTGTGCAGGAGACAAATCGGGTGTCCCAATCTTGGTTTCTTCGAAAATCCCAAGCCATTTCAATTTTTCAATTTCCACTCCATCAACAGACTCGCCAATGAAATCTGCCACTTTCTTCTCTACTGTTTTGTCTATATTATAGGGCAAAAATGTGTTGATAAAATTTCGGTAAGTCATCTCCTCGCTATTCTCCAATTTGTAGGAATCATCAGTCATTCCTAGCTGAATAAAATGATTCCAACTTTTGCAGAAACCTGGCTTTCTGAGAGTTCCCCGCAACATGGTCGGAATGCGCTCCAAGCCATAAATGGGTCGGTAAGAAAGTGAATCTCTATTCGGGTAACCTTCAAACTCTCCGCAACCATCAATTTCTATAGTTTGTATTGTGCTGAAAAGTCGGTGGTAAGGAATGTATTTGAATTGCCCTTTTTGAATGTACTGAGCAGTTCCTTTCCCTGCCAAAATCACATTTCTTGGGTTCCAAGTAAATTTGTAATTCCAAGGATTGTTGTCAGATTCTGGCGCAACCAATCCGCCTGTGAAAGAAGCGAAAGAAGTAATTTCCGCGCCTTCTGCTTTCAGTTCGTCAATAATTTTCATGGCAGATAAATGGTCAATTCCTGGGTCCAAGCCCATTTCATTAAGGAAAAGAATGCCTTTCTTTTTTGCCTCCGCATCCATCGCTTCCATTTCGGGGGAAACGTAAGAAGCTGTCAGCATATTTTTGCTATGTTGGAGACAAGACTTCGCCACTTTTTGGTGGAAACGAGCAGGTAACATCGAAATTACAATATCAGATTTGGAAACTAATTCGCTGAGTTGGGAATCATTCTCCAAAGAAAATTTCACTTTCGTGAGAAATGGATTATCTGCATATCGCTCGTTTAGGTAAGGCAAACTCATATCGCAAATACTGACATGCCATTGGTTGGATTCAGCATTTTGCAGTAGGTTTTCAATAAGCGAAAAGGCAGAACGCCCCGCTCCTAAAATAAGAATATTCTTCATGTTTGAGTTGTTTGTTGGATTTGGTTAAGGTTTGGCTTGGTAGACCAAAACAGGCACAAATGTATCATTTTCGGAATAGTTTGCATTGAAAAATTAAGAATTCTTGGTTTGTGGAACTCTCAGAAAACCGATTCGGTAGATTCCTCTTCGTAGGGGAATAAATAGGGTCTTCTTGGGAAGAACCTACAGGAAATCTTCAATCTTAATAATCCTGCTTTATCTTGCAGACTTACTTAAAAAAATCAGGGGAATGAGCGAGAAAATTACGGATTTCATTGGGCAAATTGAGCAGAGTATTACGAGCGATTCTTTTGTGAAGCTGAATTTGGGAAATTACAAAGGGGAAATTGAAAGCTTGAAAAAGTTACATATTAAAAGAGTGGTAATTAAACGAGAGCAGAAACTTTCTTTCATCTATAAATATGCTACGAACGATATTACCAAGAATTACAATCTTGAAGACTCTTTTAATGAATTGAAAAGTTTGGTTTCCGAAAACGGCTTTCGGTTTGGGCAACTTTTCACAACTGAGTTTGACCTCAAAATCCAACAGGGTAAAAAAGGTTTCTTTCTGAATGAAGAAAAAGCCTCGACCAAAGAAAAGCCTTCCTTATCGCACGACAAAGCCAAGAATCGCAAAATCCAATCGGAAGGAAAAGAGTATTTGCACCAATTGAAAATTACTGACTCCAACGGAAAAGTATATAAAAATGCGCAAGACAAGTTCAGGCAAATCAATCATTATATTGAGATTCTGAGTTCTTTATTGCAAGAATTGCCCAATCGCCCAATCACAAATATTGCCGATATGGGTTCTGGAAAAGGCTATTTGACTTTTGCTCTTTACGATTATCTGACGAATGAATTGGGCAAGAACACACAAATTACTGGCGTGGAATTCCGAAAAGATTTAGTGGAACTCTGCAACCGAATTGCTGAGAAATCCAACTTTGAAAAACTGAACTTCCAAGAAGGAACAATTCAGGATTTTGAGCCTGAAAACGAACTGAATGTTTTGGTTGCTCTTCATGCCTGCGACACCGCTACAGACGATGCCATTGCCAAAGGGATTTTGGGAAATGCAGATTTAATTGTAGTTGCACCTTGTTGCCACAAGCAAATTCGTAGGGAAATGGAAGCCAGCAAAGCACAAAACGAACTTGATTTCCTGCTCAAATATGGCACTTTTATGGAACGCCAAGCGGAAATGGTCACGGACGGAATTCGGGCTTTGATTCTGGAATATTTCGGATATTCTACGAAAGTATTTGAGTTTGTTTCCGATGCGCACACTCCAAAAAATGTATTGATTGTAGGACGGAAAAGAGAGAATACTGCTGTAAATAAAGAACAAATCCTAAGTAAAATAGTGGAATCCAAACAGTTTTTTGGAATTGAAAAGCATGCTTTAGAAGAATTGGTTGGGATTTGATAAATTGCTTTTTTGCAGACTACAAAACATCAATTATTCAGAAATAGGCTTTAAAACCCTGTCAGGATTAAAATTACACAGAATTGGTTTTCAACTGAATAGCCAAACCCTGACAGGGTTAACAGCCCTAATAACTACATCAATATTATGAAATCAACATTCACACTCGCCTTTATTTTTTTTGCCAATCTAGCATTTTGTCAAATAGCTCCCAAACCAATTACCGTGGAAATTGTGGATACTATTGTGACGAAAATACGCTCACAAGAATTCCAAAAACTATATCAAAACAACCTAAAAGAACACATTGAATCAGAGATTTTTCAGCAATCTATCAATAGTTTTATTACCCACTCCAACGAAAAAAGACTAAAAGTGGTAAAAGGCAGAAGTAAAAAAGATGCACAACTCAGGCTAGAATTTGTGGTTTTTGATACGATGATACTATTCGATTTGAGAGGTTGGGTAGATGTTATAGAGGTAAAACTGAGGCTGGTAAATAAATTCTCCAACGATTATGGTAGGGGTGGATTTAGGCAATTAGCGAGTCTTATCTGGTTCGAGAATAAGAAATATACCAAAGAACAACTTTCATATAAATACAGCATCT
>JBLIFI010000250.1:0-7194 GCA_047633715.1 Flammeovirgaceae bacterium | reverse complement strand
CAGTTGCCATTCCTGCGGCAATTCCCATCATGTTTGCCTCGGCAATTCCTACTTGGTAGAATCTGTCGGGAAATTGCTTTTTGAAATCTCCCATTTTGAGTGAGCCAGTCAGGTCAGCGCAAAGTGCTACCACATTTGGGTTGGTCTTGCCCAACTCGGTTAAACCGTCTCCAAAACCAGAACGAGTATCTTTTTTCTCTGTGAATGGGTATTTTTTCATGAGTCCTAATGCTTATATATATGTTATGGAATGCCTTCGGTGGCAAAAGTAATCAGAATTTGAGAAAATATGCTTTCAATTGATAGATTTCAAAGGATAAAATGTAGTGAGAATGGAGAGTTTGAGGTTTTAAATTGACGAAAAAGACTGTATTTCAAGTAAGTCATCCGCTCATATAGATGAGACTTCTTTTATTATTTTCCATGTTGAATTCAAAGCTTGAATATTGTTTCAGAAATTAGTTAAAAACTGCCAAATCACTTTTTTGACAAAAAAAACGATGTGAATAACGCAATTTTATATACGATTATTTGCATAAATAAAATTTTATTACTTAATTTATAGTGGATATAGAGGCTACTACTACTACTATCAATTTTTTGTAAATTAAGACCCCTTCTTTCTATGTCCAGTTTTAAAATTCTCTCAATTGATGGGGGCGGTTCCAGAGGAATCATTCCTGCCACTATTCTCGATTGCCTCGCTAAAGATGGCATTGATCCACAAGAAAAATTCGATTTGTATGCAGGAACCTCCACGGGAGGAATCATTACAACAGCATTGTTGTACGGCACGCCTACGGAAACCATTGTTGATTTGTACGAGAAAAAATCAGCTAAAATTTTTGATGATAGCTTATTTGATGATGTTTTAGATGGTTTTGGGCCTGCTACGATTGGTGCAGAATACTCCAACAGAAACCTGAAAAGGGAGCTAACAAAAATATTCGGGAATAGTACCTTGGGGGATTTACATACCAAGCTTGCTAGTAAAACTGAGATTCAAGATTTGTGTCAAAAACTAATGGTGTGCACTTTTCACCTGAATCCGCCCCCACATAGAGGAAACTACAACTTTCGACCTATTATATATCATTCCAGTTTTATCAAACACAAAAAAGAAAAATTAGTAGATATTGCCTTGAGGACCTCTGCAGGTCCTACTTATTTCCCTATTTACCAAAATCATATAGACGGTGGAGTAGCCATGAATAATCCAGCTATGGCTGCCGTAATGTTTGCTATCAATAAGCATGACGGAGGTAATGGAGAGTATATTTACCCTGATGGAGAGTTCAAAGGGCTCAATAAAAAAATTGAAGATGTAAAAATTCTTTCTATCGGCTGTGGTACTTCTAACAAAGAATTTGTTGATAAAACTAGAACAGAGATAGGAACAGATTGGGGGAATATACAATGGGCAAAGTTTCTTCCGAGCTTGCTCACTACTTCCAATATGCAAATTACCGAGTACTATATGGAACAATTGTTACATGAAAAGCAATACAAAAGAATTTCATTCTTATTTGACTCAGAAGATGCCCCAGAGGTAATTAGAGGAACAAAAAAAGTATTGAAGCTAGATGTGAAAGACCCTAAGCTCCTTGCAGGAATGAAAAAATTTGCCCTTGATTATTATGATAAAAACAGAGATAAATTACTCAAATTCTTGAATGATTAGCCATGGAAGCAGATATTAGGAAAACACTTGAGGGAATGATTGTTTCAGCTCTTTTCGGGTTGGGTGCTTTTGGTACGCTTGTGCCTTCTTTATTGGGTAATATTGCAAAAATTACTGCTACAAACGTGAGTATATACACTTATTCATTTTTAGTGGTCGGCTATCTAATAGCGCCTATTATTGTATATCTTCTATGGATTCTCCACAAAAGACGAGAAAATGAAGAGGGTTTTTCTTGGTTGAAACAAGAAAAAATATTTGTGTCTTTTTCTGGATACATTTTTTTTGCCATTGCACTTGCAATACTAGTTGTGATTGAACCAAATAAAGGAGATGAACATTATTATCCTTTGGCCATGTTCTGCATCATAGCAATTATAGTTCCGATGATTTGGGGACAACATGATGTAAAAATCTTATTATTGATTTATGTAGTTTTTCTTGTAGCCTTTTTCTTTCTAATAGGTTTTAATAAAAACTTGAATCGATATTGCTTTGATAAAATCAATGCAAGGAGTGAAGCTATCAGTAAACTGGGTAAATTTTCAAAAAAAACTATCCTTCTTGCTGAAAATAATTTTTTGTCTCTTCGAATGAAAGGCTCCGAACAGGAATTGAATGCTAAAGAGTATAGACTTGCGGAAGCATTCAGCAGTAAAATGAAAGAAAACTTTTGGGCTTTGTACGGTAGAGGAGATAGTATTACAAAACTAACTCGCTCCAATTACACCTATCTAGATAGCACATTCTTGAGTATCAGTACTAAACTTCGTACATCAATTCAGGAAATGCATAATCAAGAAGGAGGGATGTTTAGCATTCCAGATTCGCTAATATTACTTGATTCTAGTAAAAAGTCAACAGATATCATATCTACAATTAATCACAAAACAAAGCTATATATATCGAAAACGATAATGGTGTACCTTGAGGACTTCTCACATCTTTTAGACAGGATTAGATATGTGAAAAGGCACAAGCAGCAGCAGGATTGGGAAGTAATCTTAAAGCATACTCAGACCGTTGGGTTGATTTTCTTAATTTCTGTATTTATTTCTTTGGGTTATTTTCGTTGGAATTTGCCAAAAAGCAAGGGTGCTACTTTTAGCGAAAGAAATTTGACACTTTCGTTCATGATTATTGTTGGGATACAGATTGTGACTCTTTCCAAATATATAGAATCAGAAAAGCTTAATGTAGAAGACCCATTCTTTGCATTCACATTGCCTAATTGGTACGCTCCTTCACTCATTTCTGATATAAGTAACATTGATCAAGAAATAAAGATAGACGAAAGCCCTCCAATCTACATATTACCTCCAGAGATGGATGAGGTTCTGAAAAGTATTGACAACTTATCTAAAAAAGTAGGCACGCTTGAAGAAAATATGGAAAACTATATTTATAGTGCTACCAAACCTCTTGCCAAAGACACCACTCTAAGACTTACGAATGATAGTATAGGTACGACCAATAAGTCTGTAAAAAATTTGAGAAAACCCATAAAAGTTGAATAATGAAAGGATTTTCATTTTTTGTATTAGCACTCTTATCGTTTTGCCTTATTTGGAACAAAGGTATTTCTCAGTCAAATAGAGGCGTTTCCAAAAAGAAAACGCATAAAGAGAGTGTAAGAAAGGTCATATTGAAAAATGCGTATGAACTAACTTGCCAATCTGCAAAAACATCTTGCGATAATCGACATTCTTTTGGTTATGTTGAAGTGAAGAAGTTGGCTGATAACTTGGAGAACTCTCTTGAAAGATTGATATCTGTGAAAAGCAAAGCTTTTTTAGGAAAGAAGAAAGCCAATGCACTTTGGGACTTTAGGTCGAAACTGTACTTATTAAAACTGCAATTAAAGGCTTCTGATAGTTTTTGTAGCAATAATCCACTGCCTATTCCATGGAAGAATTATGAAACATCAATGGTTCCGTTCGGAGATAGTGTAGAAGTATCTGAAGTCAATGAAAAGATTGCGAAGCTTATCCGAAAAACAGAAAAAGGCTTGATTAAACAGGAAATAGAATTCAAGAAAATGGACTCTGTAAGACACAGAGCTTATGTTTCGCTATTTAATCAAGAAAAATATTACCAAGAAATTCGCATGAAACAGGAGCTTTATAAGTCCATCACCAATTTTGCAGAAAGCACAGAGAAATTACATTTACAATACAGAATTGGCTTTTTCAAAAGGCTCTTCAAGAATAAAAATTATATAGATGAAGCTAGATTTTCTACTAAGGAGTTCTATAAAAGAAAAGAAATAGAATTTGGAAATATTCCTGATTCTATTGATAAAGATTGCTTGAAAAGTTCAGGCTTTTGAGGCTTTTCTTACTCATTCTCCATGCCCAACTCAAAACCTAAATCCTTCTCCTCATTTCCATAAAAACCTTTGACTGTAGCGGAAAGCTTGATTTCTGCATTGGCAAGTCGCTTGAAAATCTCCAAATTGACTTCCGATTTTGTGGGGAGACTTCGGTTTCCTTTTTTGATGAAATAGAGAAAAATCAACTCCAGAGAATAATTTCCGAAGTTGTTGAATGCTACATAATATCTTTTTTCAATTTTACCATTTTCTACCAACTCATTTCCCAACAGGTTTAGCATATCCACCGCTTCTTGTAGTTTTTCTGGTTGGATGTGGTAGTTCAGCCCAATTTTGGAAATCACTCTTCTTGATTTCTCAGAACTGACGTTTACCGATGGATTGTTTGCTAATTTGGAGTTGGGAATGGTTACAATCCTACCTTCCAAAGTGTAAATTCTGGTACTTCTCAACCCGATTTCTTGTACCCAACCTTCATAATCATCAAATTTAATTCTGTCTTTGACTCTGAATGGGCGGTCGGCAAAAATGGTAAACCCACCAAACAGGTTGGAAACTGTGTCTTGAGCAGCGAGTGCGAAAGCTAGCCCGCCAATTCCCAATCCAGCCAAAAGAGCGGCAACATCGTAGCCTGCGTTGTTCATAGCAATGATGAATGCCAAAACCCAAACTGTGATTTTTATTCCTCGCCTGATTACGGGCAAAAGTTGGTCGTCTAAATCAGAATCTGTTCGCTCGGTGAAAGGGACAATATATTCCTGCACAAATGAGTCGAAAAGCCGATTGATGACCCACGCAATATTGAAAATAATGAGAATATAATAGACTCGCCCAATCCAAACATGCACATTTTGCTCAAAGTGGAGAACGGAGTAAAGTGCTTGCCAAATACCAAAAATAATGATGGCAAAAACCAAAGGGCCTTCAAATTGGTCAATCAGAATATCATCGAACTTGCTGGCTGTTTTCTTTGTCCAGCGTTTGAATACATTTTTAAAAAGCCAGTAAACCGCCCTTCCCAAAGCCAATGAAGCGATAATAATGAGAGCTGCCAAAAGCCAGTTTCCTATGGTGTTTCCGTAAAAGCCTTTGGTAAAGAATTCTTCAAACATTTTGTAAAGGAATGTGAAAGACAAAAATAGGGGAAATTATATAGAATTGACACCATGTTGAATTGAAATCTGAATGGGATTTGCAGAAATATTTGCATGTATTTGGGAATGTGAATGGAGATGTCTTTTCATATTTCCAATATGCATATATGTAAGAAGGCTTTTCCATTCCCTCAATTCTCACTACTTTTAGCCGAAAAATTAAATAGAATATCAATTCAAGCTATGCTTACATTATTCAAACATCAGTGGAAGGAAGGCGTTCGCTCTACTGTTTTCCAGAAAAACTTGGTAGTGAATATCATAATGGGATTTTTTGTCCTTTATTTTTTAGTGATTTTCATAGCATTAGGCTTCGGAATGAAGCATATTTTAGCCGAATTCTATCCTGATTCCAACCCAATTGAAGTTTTCAATGGTTTTCTGATTTTAGGCTTTCTGTATGATTTGGTGATGCGCTTTTTTTTTCAAGATTTACCCACCATGACTATTGCTCCGTATCTTCATTTGCCCATAAAACGTAGTGATTTGGTAAACAATATGCTAGTTCGCTCTGGATTCAGTTTTTTCAATTTCCTGCCATTATTCCTCTTTGTTCCTTATAGTTTGATTACGCTTACACCAAAATATGGCATCATTACGGCTATTTATTTTATTGTGTTGATGTTTGTAATCATGTTGGTCAATAACTTTTTAGGTGTTTACATCAAAAGAATATTAGCATCAAATATGACTTTGATGGCAATTTTTGCAGGCTTTTTGGTCTTGTTGGGTGCGTTGGAGTATTTTGATATTATCAATCTCACGGCAGTTTCCACTTCCTTTTTTGGGTTTGCCATTACCAATTTTTGGGTTTTGCCTATTTTCTTGCTTGGGTTGGTTGGATTGTACTTCATCAACTACAATTATTTACTCAATCATGCCTATATAGAAGAAATATTTACCCGAAAAGAAGAGAAAGCAGATGGATTTACGCATATTTCTTGGCTCGACCAATTTGGGGAAATCGGTAAACTAATCACTTTAGAGCTCAAACTCATTGTCAGACACAAGAGAACGAAAATGGCACTAAAGATGACGCCATTGTTTCTGCTTTACGGGCTGATTTTCTACCCGCAAGAAATGTATTTGAATAGCAATTATTGGCTGATTTTCGTAGGCGTTTTTGTTACTGGAGGCTTCTTCCTCAACTATGGGCAGTATCTCTACAGTTGGGAAAGTGAGCATTTCGATTTTGTGATTTCCAATAATATTGATACCAAGAACTACATTAAATCTAAATTTTTCCTAATGATTCCCATTGTAGGAATTTGCTATTTGCTTACCATTCCTTATGCCTATTTTGGGTTCAAAGTATTGGTTGTAAATACAATCATGTTTGTTTGGAATATTGGAATTGGCACATTTGTACTCATGTTTTTCTCTACCAACAACTCAAAAAGACTGGAGCTTTCCAGCAATGATGCTTTCAACATGAAAGGAGTAGGTGCGCAACAATTCATCATGGTAATTCCACTCATGGTTTTGCCCATGCTGATTTACTTCCCATTTGGCTATTTCGATAAGCCCGATTGGGGTTTGGGTCTGCTTGGGTTACTCGGGTTGGTAAACCTTTTCTTCTATGAATTCTGGATTGACCAAATCGTAAAAAGATTCAATTACAAAAAATACGAAATGGCAAGTGGATTTAGGAAGAAGGAGGGTTGATTGTTGACTGAAAAAGTAGACTTAGGAATAGGAAATGCTGTGCCCAACCTTTTTTGTAAGTAGAGTACTTCAGTTTTTAAAAAAAAACGCTCTAATTCGATCAAATTAGCATTTCTCAATTTTGATGCGTTTGCCCCAGGATGTTAATACTTTAAAACTCAACGCTGACATAATTATATACAGCTAATTATGTACGATCACTTAAATTGTAGAGATTAAAATTACCGTACAATAGTGATAATCAATAAATTACGGTAATTGTATTTTGCAAAAGCCTTATATTTGTTTTGACCAAAAAATAAATAGTCAGATTTCGTAAAATACACTACAATGATAAAAAAAACTTTAGGCAAAAGATAGTT
>JBLIFI010000249.1:0-7208 GCA_047633715.1 Flammeovirgaceae bacterium | reverse complement strand
TCTGACGAGTACCATCCACTTCAGGGTTGGCAAAAAAATCAGGGTCATTGATGATTGTGAACTCAGGGTCAAAACCTGCTAATTCACTCTGTTCTGGGCGAATGAACATATTGCTACAGAACAAATTATGCCAAGCCTGAGTGTTAATTACTCTCAACTTGATACGGTATTTTTCGTAAGCTCCAGCGTAAGCATCTCTTACATAAAGCTTTTTTCCCTCTAGGTTCTTTACCATCTTCTCCATAAGTGAGTCGAATTTGGCTGGATCGAAAGGAATGTTGATATCTCCCCACCAAACATCTCCTTCGGTAGTTTCGTCTTTTACAATGAACCTGTCTTTTGGGGAACGACCTGTAAATGTACCTGTGTCGCACATAAGCGCACCAGTATCTGTCAGAGAGCCTTCTTTATTGAAAAGAGCCTCTTCAATCAGTTCGGCTGGAGTCAAATTCCATTTAACTTCTTTAGCTTTTTGGATTCCCAAGTAAGCTAATTTTTCTTCCGTGGTAAGCGTTTCAGTTGTCTGCATACGATAATGATTGGAAAAAGGAAAGTATTGTTTTTAGTAAAATCGGTTAAGATTAAAGATAAAATAGAGCTAGCGCAAACGTTTGCGTCTATTTGTACCAAAGGTAAGAAAAGTAATGGATTTTTCTTTTTTTGAAATAAGGAAATTTTGAAATGGATAAATTATCTTTAAAACGGTTAAAAATGCTTACAGCCTCAAAAATCCCATAGTCAAATCCATGTATCCTACTTTATAAATCATGCTTTTGATAACCTTGGTTTTTATATTGTAAATATTTACTTGCGTGAAATATAATCTTATTGTAGAGTTCATCAGGATTGAATGGTTTTATCACGAAATCATTCATTCCTTTACGAAATGCCTCATCCTTGTCTTGTTGCAAAGTGGAAGCTGTGAGTGCCAAAATAGGAATTTTTTCATAATCTCCGCCCATCTTCCGAGCTTCAACAGTAGCTTCATAGCCATCCATTTCTGGCATCTGAATATCCATCAATACTAAGTCGAATTTTTCTGCTTTCAACTTCTCTAACGCTTTCAAGCCATTGTCAGCAAAGGCAAAACGTGCTTTCCACTTAGACAGAATTTTCCGCATCAATACTTGGTTGATTTTGTTGTCTTCTGCCACTAAAATATGTAGATGGCTCAAGTCTTTGTTGTTTGTATTTGTTATTGTGGAGATAGGAATATTGGTGTCTTCTGAAATAGTCAAAGGTATTTTTAATTGAAAAATTGACCCTTTCTCTTCCTTACTTTTTAGGTTTATCGTTCCATTAAGTAACTCTGTCAATTTCCTGCTAATTGCCAAGCCTAAGCCTGTTCCTCCATATTTTCGAGTAGTTTCAGACGAAGCTTGTGTGAAATATTCAAAAATAGAATCTTGTTTCCCCTCAGAAATACCAATCCCTGTGTCTGCTACCGAAAACAGGAGAATTGCTTTATCATCCGTTTTTTCTGCTAATTCTACCTTGAACTGAATACCACCTTCCTCAGTGAATTTCATAGCATTGCTGAGTAAATTGTTAAGGATTTGTCCTAGACGAGTAGTGTCTCCAGCCAAGTTTTTAGGCAAATTCTTATCAATAATTAGTTCATAGGTCAAGTTTTTCTCTTTGGATTTAGCTCTATGTAGGCTAAAAACATGATGAAGAAACCTTCTGATATCGAAAGGAGTTTTCTCCAAATCCATTTTACCCGCTTCTATCTTCGAAAAGTCTAATATATCGGAAATGAGCCCAAGTAAACTTTTGGCAGAGAAATGAAGAATATTCAGGTTTTCCCGTTGCTCTTCATCCAAATCCGACTGTTCTAGTAAGTTTGACATTCCAATCACAGCATTGAGGGGAGTGCGCATTTCGTGGCTCATAGTGGAGAGAAAAACCTCTTTTGCCTTTGAGGCTTCTTCGGCCTTCTGTTTGGCGAGTTTCATTTGCATCTCTGCTTTTTCACGTTCTGCCACCTCGTTTTGTAGGCGCAGGTTAGTGAGTGAAAGCTCTTTGGTTCTTTCCTCAATCTTATTCTCCAAATTCTCGTTAGCACTTTTCAGCTCTGCTACCAAATCTTGGTTGTCTTGGCGGAGTTGATAACTTTCCAATGCCTTCAGAAGCGTGTTTTGCATTTCCTGCTTGTCCCACGGTTTCATGATGTAGCGGAAAATACCACAGCGGTTCAAGGCACGAATAATGTCTTTTACTTCACTATATCCAGTAAGTATAATCTTGACTACATCAGGGTAAAGCGGAGTAATTTGCTCCAAAAGCTCTACACCTGTAGTCTTGGGCATTTTCTGGTCGGTAATTACCAAGTGGATTTCTTCTTGTTCCAGAATTTGGAGTGCTTCCTCTGCAGATGTGGCAGGGAAAACATTATAGGTTCGCCTGAAAGATGCATGAAACACCCGCAGGTTTGCCTCTTCATCATCAACATATAATATATTGTATTTGGTCATTTTTGGCTAATCGGTTATTTGGAGTCTTTTTGCTAGGAAAGCTACTACTTTGCTTCCAAACCATATTTCTTTAGGATTTTTCTAGCCAAAGAAGATTTGTGTGTCTCATCTGGGCCATCATAAATCCTCGCTCCACGCTCTTCTCTGTAGAAGAACGACAGGATTGTGTCATCGGTAACTCCTAATGCGCCATGCACTTGGATTGCTCTATCCACTACTTTTTGCATCACATTTGCTACATAGAATTTGATGGTAGAAATATCCATACTGGCAGATTTCTGTCCTTCAGTTTCCATTTTATAAGCTGCATGCAAAACCATCAATCTCGATGCATTTATTTCCGCTCGGCTGTCGGCAATCATCTGCTGAATCATTTGCTTCTGCCCCAATTTTGTGCCGTCTCCCATATCTCTGCTAACCGCTCGCTCGCACATCAGCTTAAAAGCTCGCTCGCAAATCCCAATCCAACGCATGCAATGATGAATTCTGCCTGGTCCTAATCGCTGTTGCGCCAAACGAAATCCTCCTCCTTCTTCGCCAATCAAATTGCTGACAGGCACTCGCACATTTTCATATTTTATTTCTGCATGACTGTGCCAACCTCCGCCTGCATGCCCCATAATCGGGATATTTCTGACCAAGTTAAACCCTTTTGCATCAGTTGGGACAATAATCATACTTGCCTGTTGATACGGATTTTGAGCCTCAGGATTGGTTATCGCCATCACAATAGCGAAACTAGCTCCATCTGCAGCGGTTGTGAACCATTTATGCCCATTGATTATGTATTCGTCTCCATCTCGCACCGCAGTTGTTCCCATTTTTACTGGGTTGGAGCCTGCAAAATGAGGTTCTGTCATTGAAAAGCAACTCCTGATTTTGCCATCCAAAAGTGGTTTCAAGTAGTTGGATTTCATTTCTTCTGAGCTGTACATCAATAACAACTCAATATTCCCAGCATCTGGAGCTTGGCAATTGAAGCAAAAATGCCCGTAAGGAGATTGCCCTAAAAGTTCACTTAATTGGGCAACTTCCATTAGCGTAAGACCTGGCCCGCCATGACTTTCCGAAAGGTACAGATTCCACGCTCCCATTTCCTCCACCATTTTCTTCTTCCCTCTCAATAGTTTTTCGGCTTCCGAAAATGGCATTTTCAGTATATCATTTTCAATCGGAATTAGCTCTTCCTCCATAAATTTCTTGACTTTCGGATAGAGTTTACGAAGGCGGTCGGTAGCGAAAATTTCAATCATATCAGTTCTGTAAGTGATGGTATTTATTGGGAATGCTGAATTTAGTTATTTTAGCTTTCTTTTCAAAAGAGACAATCTATGAACCAAAGCATTAAAGCGAAAACTCATATAAAGGGGCTTCCAAAAGTTTTATCTTTTCTTGTTCGGGGTTCTCTATTTCTTTTTTCTTGAAAAGTGAGCCTTTTCTAACAAATTTGAAATATTCAAGCCCTTTTTTCTTTTTGAACCGAGCTCTTTTAACCAAGAATAAATAGCTTGTTGTAACTAATTGGTTGTCAATTTTTTTAGCAAAAATAACCTTTAGTGAGTCATTAGCAGGAAGTTCTCTTACACCAAAAATATGCTTACGAAAGAGTGGATGTTTCTGCTTAAAAAGTTTCTGCCCAATAGATATTGTATTCTCAGATTCATCAAAGCAATAAGTAAAACCTCCTTTCCAGTATTTCCTTTTGACTTTCGCAAAAATCAAGACTGGTTCTATATCGTAATTCCTGATTTTACAAGTTTCCCCCGCAGGTATCACATCAAAACAATCGCCCGTATCTGGGTCAGTTTGAATAGTTGCTTGAGATTCTAGTTTCCAATCTGGATATTCTATTTCTGCTGTCTCATAAATTTGCATTCCTTTCAAACTGCAAGGCACTTTTATTTTGATTGGTTTTAGAGTCTCTTCTGAAAAACAAATCTTGAACATTCCTTTGGAAACTAAAAAACTGCTTCCAGATGTGGTGGAAATATTGTTTTCGATAATGGATTTTGAAGATAAGTAATCCTCTATCTCAATTACAACTGAGTCGTTCAAGAAGGTATTTGGAAGTATTTCGAAGAAAAAAGCATCTTGAAGTACTAAAATGTTTGTATCCTGAGAATTGGAAATAGCGTAAATTCCTGTTTTGGATGTAATCTTATTTGATTTTGGACTTGGTATTTTCTCTTCAGACTCTACAATGTTTTTTATTACGGGGTTTTCAACCTTCTTACTTTTTTCTTCCAAAAGAAAAACTATTTCAACTCTCCTGTTTTTATGAGACAGTTTTTTATTGCTGAATAATGGTTTTGATTCTCCCCAAGCATTTTTGTTGATTTTTGACTCTTCAAAACCGCTATTTATAATCTGTTCATAAATGTACTGCGCTCTCTCTCCCGATAATTTGATATTGTACTTTTCACTTCCCTTAGAATCAGTATGCGCATCAATCTGAATACTGATGATTTTGTATTGTTTTTGGAGAATAGTTATGGTGGAGTCTAGCGTTGAAAAACTCGTAGAAATCGGTTTGACTTTATTCAAAGCAAAATTAAAAGTATAACTTTTTGAAGTCTGAGCAATAGAGAAATTTGAAGTCAAGACTAAGAAAAGCAAGATGATACGTTCCATAAGTAATTTGGGAAAGGAGAAATATTTTGACAAAAAACAATTTTGAATCCACAGTTCCATCTACTTCAAAACCTTGTAAATCGCCTCTTTCTCCACCAATTATATCCGAATCCAAATAATCCAACCAATAAAACAGGAATGGCAATGTTGATGATTTGCCAATAAAGCCTTTCTTCCTTTGCCCGAATTACATCGAGTGGGCGGAGTGTGATTTGCTTTTTTCGGGCATTTATAATTCCATCTTCATCGGTCAAGTATGCTAAAGAGTTCAGAATAAATTCTTTGTTGGAGAGTACTTGCCCAAGGCTTTCGTCAAAATCTATCGGTTTGGGTTTTCTTGTTTTTGGGTCAAAATCATTGCGAATAATATCGCCATCGGCAAAAATAATGAGTTTGGATTGCCCTGATTTTTTTACTTCTTTATTACGGAAGCCAACTGGTGCGCCACGATTGGCATAAAGCGACTGAAATTCACCTTCTAGCAAATAGGCAACGGGAACGTTTTGCCGATTGAAAGACTCTTTTACTCTCATTTCTTTTTGAAGTTCGGTAATGCTGACCATGTTTGGCATTTTCCGAACTTTAGAATATTTGGAAGTGAAAACAAGTGGGATTTTATTCACTCCAACCGAGCGAATATTTGTATCAATTGTGCTGATGAATTTTCCATAAATCACATCCATATTTCTCACAATCGGATGCTCGCTGAAAGTATTCAAATAGGTGTAATAAGGCCATGGGCGAGGTTGGATATTAGGCTTATCGCCAAATCTACCTGTGTTGACCATAATTCTGCCCGCTTGTTGGTCTTGAATTAGCGTATTTTCTAAACGAACTCCATATTTGAAAAGCATTTCATCTAAGCCTAAATCGTAGCCAAAAGCATAAGTTCCCTGCACGGCAATACTATCCAAGTTCATCTGGATTTGGTCGAGTAGAAGCATTGCTTTTCCACCTCCTACAATATATTGGTCTAGCAGGAATTGCTCGGCATCTGAGAATTTAGATTTTGGTTGGGCAACAATTATCGCATTGAAACTTTCTAGCGGTTGCTCGCCAATTTTTACTCGCTCCACCCAATAAAATTCTTCTAAAGTGGTGGACATATCTATGGTTTGCGCTTTGGTCAATTCATCGTGTCCTTCAATGAAAGCAATTCGTTTTTTGGTTTTGGTGGCAAGTTGCCTGATTGTGGTAATCAACTCATATTCAACTCCTTCTGCTGATTGGTTGACTTGTTCTTGGGGAGAGAAATTCTTGTTTCCTTTCAGTAATAAAACAGGTTTTTCCTTATTTCCCAGTGAAACAACTGCTCCTGGGAAAATCACTTTCTGAACCATTTTCCCATCTATTTGCTCGTTCAAATTGGTGGCGGGCAAACCTCTTTGCACTAGTTGCTGATAGAATTTGCTTCGTTCCGATTCGCTTACGACTTCGTCTGGATTGGTGAACTCGAATTGCAATTTCCCATCGGCATAAATCTGAAATTCCTCCAAAGTTTCCCGAATAGATTTTTGGAATTGTGTGAATTGAGCGTTTAAATCTCCACCCAAAAAGACCTCCACAAAAATGGGTTCTTCTAAACTAGCAAGCGTCTTTTTAGTGGCTTCCGAAATTGTAAATCGCTCTTCCTCAGTTAAATCCAACCGAAAAAACCAGCGAGAAGCATTGAGGTTTACTAGAAGGACTACCAAAATAATGGCGGAAAAGGCAAGTAGGCTTTCCCATTTTCTGTTATTGAGTTTTTGCATTGATTTATGAAGTAGGAGACTTTTTTCAAGTTTTGAGAAAAGAGAAAAGAATAAAGAGAAAGGACTTGCGAATTTTGTTGTCTTTTCCCATTCTGATTTCTCTTTACTCCTAGAAATCAAAATTAGGAAATAATTCCGATTGGTTAGTACTACTTTGTCACTTTAAAAAAAGGTTATTTCCTTAGGGTCCATTGACCTCAAAATTAGTTGTCTGTAATGGAATAACTTACTCCCATTACAGACAACTATTCTGAATGATTACGTCACTTATTATGGAGGTCTATTTAAGGTTTATCGGCATTGTAATAAAGAGCAAGCGTATCATTATCTATTAGGATTGCTTCACCAAGGG
>JBLIFI010000248.1:0-7240 GCA_047633715.1 Flammeovirgaceae bacterium | reverse complement strand
GTTAATGGGTTTGTCCATCATAATTGGCGCCTGCCACTCCCCGTTTCCCTTCGGGGAAAAATAGATGTTCATTCCCCCACCATCTGCCTCAAAATTGGCAGCAAAGTAGAGTTTTGAATTATCCGAATTCAAAGACGGGCTGTGGAGTGTGCCTTTCGATTCGCTATGGTTATTGATGGCATCAATGGCAATGGGCGAACTCCAAACACTTCCATGTTTCTGCGCCTCATAAAATTTCCAACTCCCTTCGGAATTGGAGAGAAATATCATGCTTTTGCCATCGAGACTAAGCGTAGCAGACTTTTCAATAATACTTGGGGAAACAGTTGGGTCATTTTTAAGTTTTACTCTTTCGGGGATTTCCTGAGCGGAAACCTGTGAAATAAATAAAAGGCAAAACCCTAACAATGTAAATACTTTCATGTTTCTATAACACAAAGTATGCTGAGTGGCTTTAATAATATACATAATGAATATATGGATAAAGATTGTACTCTTATTTTGAATACGAAATAGGAATTTTTGAAGAAGCAAATTAAACAATTTATCTCCATCTTCTCTTGTAGTATTTGTTAGTAAGTAATATTTATATGTTTTCCTCACAGAAAAAAGACTTTTCCACAACTTTATAGACTAAGCATCCATGAACTCCAAAATGAAAATCGATAGCTATTTCGAGCGGTTGAAACACGAAAAAAGTCAATCGGGAATAGGGCAAGTGATAGATAAGATTTGGCAACTGTGGCTATGGAGTGGAGATTCTGAAATTGACTACTTGATGGAAACAGGCTGTAGCCTAATTTCTAATAAGAAATACGAAGGTGCCATTTCCACTTTTACTGAAATCATAAAGAAAGCCCCTGCTTATGCCGAAGGGTGGAATAAAAGAGCCACCACTTATTACCTAAAAGGCGATTACCAAGAAGCTATTGATGACATTCAGCAAACTTTAGCAATCGAAGCTCGCCACTTTGGAGCTTTATCAGGTTTGGCAACAATCTACCTCATTCTCAACAATCACGCTGGTGCTTTGGATACTTTCCGAAAGCTATATGAGATCTATCCGCATAGAAAAAATCTCAAATCCAAAATTGATTGTTTGGAAGGTGTGATAAATGAGCAGAACTAGGTACTCAGAAAAGCAGAATCTGACCTATTTCAATCTTTCACTTCTTCATAATCCACATATTCCCCACCATCGAATTCCTTCGGCTCTTGTGGGTTTTTATATACATGAATATTTCCTGTATCGGGCTGTTGCTGTGTAGGCTGTGGTTGCCCCGCAAAGGGTTGCCCCGCAAAAGAATTTCCTTCATGTGGTTGTTTTGCCATTTCCTTCTGCATTTTTCTGCCAATCATCAGCAAAAACATTCGGAAGAGAAACTTGAACACTTTGGGCAAAAGCCAAGCAATCACTAATAATATGAGTAGGTATTTAAAAAAAGCCATAACTTGAAAGTTAGTCTGAAATAGTTAGTCCTAGGTCTAAAGTCATGTCTGGGTGAGCCAGCATAGGACAAGAATTGTTTGTTAGATAGAACTTACGCAAATTGGCAATTTTCCTGTATTTTCAGAAGGTTGGCGTGAGACACGCCAACAAGAAATATTCCTTGATGCGTGTCTCACGCATCATTTTGATAACATGCGTAAGTCCTAATTAGAGTAACTGCAAAAGTAGCGGAAAAGTTGGCAATCTTGAATCCAAACTATGTTAACTGAAAAATGCAGACAAAATTGCCTGCATTTTGAACCAAAAAAATAATCTATCAATCTACCAACTTCGCCATAATTCCCCAGCCATTTGCCTTTTCGGAAACGGCAAATACAACTTCGTTTTCCCCTTTTTGGAGTGGTAAATAAATTGCATTTCCCTCAATATGTATATCGCCACGGAAAGTTGATCCTTTAAATAGGAAGCTATTATTTCCGCTGAAAATCGGTTCTCCATTCACGAAAACAGTCACTTGGTCACTAAAATCGAAAAAAAGCTTTTTGGATTGTGCATTCTCATAATTTATAACCGTTCTTACCCAGACTGTTTCCAATTTATTTCGTTCGAATTTACCTGCACTTTTTCTTTTCATCAATCGGTTGAGGTTGAGCAAGCCAGATTCCTCGACTTTACCTTCCATCCATTCAGTTTTTTTCAATAATTCGGCTGGATATTTCTCCACGTCAATTGATTCTGTGAATTGGATAATTTTTGAAATTTCCCAATCCTGAATAATTCCCTTCGCCAAATCCATTGGTTTTCTACTCGGAAGTTTAGAAATGGCATTAGCTTTTGGGGTGAATGAAAAGTTGGCAAAATGCGCTCCAAACAAGCTAAATAAGCCAATTGAACCAATGGCTTCTTCTCTTTTCAAATCATTCACTATCATAAACGGTTTTTCTTGCCCATTCAAATAAGCTTTCATTTCTCTTCCTTCAATCACTAATTTCAAGTGATTCCATTGCTTTTCTTGGAAACAAACCATCGCCTGATGTTCCCGATAAAGTTGCCAAGTAGTTTCACCGTTAAAATGTGGCACATACTGAACCGCATCGGGCTGACAAGATTTGTGCAAACGCAAATAAACCTGCTCGTAGTTGGCATCGTCTTGCAATCGGAAAACCAATCCGCCAAAACCTCTGTGGCTAGCAGGCGCAATGTCCACTTCTAGCACACCTTCCGAAAACTCGACTTCGGGCAAAAAAGCCAATCCATTTACATAAAGCGATTGCTCGCCCATGAATTTTTCTACTCTATGAGTTGTATTTTCCTTGAATTTCCAATTCTCCGATTTCATTTCAATCTGGCTGGATTGTGAGAATGTGAGTGGATGAATGAAAAGCAGAATAAATGAAATTGCGAAAGTCTTCGTTTTCTGGAGCATAAAATTTTAGTTTACTTTATTGATATTTGAAAACACAAAACAGCAATTTTGCTATCAAAACTCCCATTCATGCTTGTTCAAGTGTGTTCATTTACCTTTAGCTAACACAATGACTAAAAACGACTTCCAAAAGGAACTAAATTGGCTACAAACCAAATTGCTCCAAAAACAACAATGGGGAGAAATCGCCAACTGGTCAACGCAGAGTTTCGAGCAATTGAGTGAGCAAATTTTGGAGGAAACAGGAATACTACTAAGTATTTCCACCTTGAAAAGGACTTTAGGGAAAGTGAATTACAGTGGAAAACCCAATCCAAACACGTTGAATACCTTGGCAAGGTACGTAGGATTTGAGAACTGGAATGCAGCAGTTTTCCAACAAAATAGCTCAGGAAATTCTCTAAATCTAGTCTCGCAAAATGAGTTGACTTTGAGTGCAAAAACGCAATCCAATCAAGCGACTCAAGCTCAAAACTCTCGCCACGAAAAAAAGTCTGGTTTCCCAAATAAAGCATTCGTCATTGTTGTTTTAGTCTGTTTGGTTGGATTGAGTGGATTGTGGATTTATTTACAAAATCCTAGCGGGAAGGAAGATTCTAAAACTCCGATTTCTGCGGACTTCCAAATCAGAAAATTAACTAAAGGCTTGCCTAATTCCGTAGTTTTCAGCTATTCTGTAGAAGCGAAAACCATTGGAAAAGTCCAAATTCAACAAGATTGGGACAAGAACAGGACAGTCAACTTGGTAAATCCGACAGGACAAACCACTTGTATTTATTATTACCCAGGCTATTTTCAGGCAAAATTACTTTGGAATGAAAAGGTATTGAAAAAACAAGATTTATTCATTCCTTCCGATGGTTGGGTAGTTGCCCTAAAACAAGAACGAATTCCACGCTATTTTTTGCCAGAAGAATTAGTGGAGAACGAGAAATTATCGGTTTCCAAATCCATATTTCGAGAGCTTTCCGAAATGCCTGAACCCTCATGGCTTAACTACTTTTATGTGAAAGATTTTGGAGATTTCCCATCAGAAAATTTTAGGGCAGAAGTTGATTTTCAACATACTTTGGCTTCTAGCAAAACAGTTTGTCAGGAAACTCGAATCAGCTTTTTTTTCAAGAAAGGAGTCATTAGTTTGCCTTTTAGCAAATTGGGTTGCGTGGGGAAAAGCTACTTAGTAATTGGGCAAAATCGAGTTGATGGGAACTCGGCAGATTTATCTGGTTTCGGAACAGATTTCACTCAATCCAACCAACTCAAAGTCTCGAATCAAAACCAGAACTTGAAAGTATCATTGAATGGGGGATTAATTTTCCAATATCAAATAAGGGAGAAATTAGGCGATATGATTGGCGTAAGAATCAGATTCTTAGGCGCAGGAGAAATTGGAAAGGTACAATTTTGGGATGGAAACGAGGAATTGAGGTTTGGGAGGTAGAATGATAAAAATAATCATACTACTATACAAAAGTAAAAATGTGCCTGTCAGAACCTCAGTTCTGACAGTTCTCGGATTTTCAAATCCGATGCGACTCGGCTACGAGGAAAATGAAAAATGTATAGTAGTATAAAAAACAATACTAATTATTCAAAAAAATGACACAAGCTAGTTGGCGCTTACTAATTTCCGAGTGTTTTGTAGGTTCTTCTTCCAGAAGAATCTTAAATCAAATTAAGGCAAACAAACCCTAAAAACTTACGAAAGGCAAGCGGTAAGTGAAAGAAATTAAATAAAGTGCGCCATTATCGCAGTTTGTTTTTGAGGTCGGGCTACGTTAGCTAGTTTAGCGGTTCCCCCGCTGGGACAAAAATAGTAGGCAAAGACCAATTCCTCAAACAAACCGCCCCTTTTCAATATGGATAGCAATTTACAAATAATTCGGAGTTTAGAAAGTTTTATAGACCAAGCCGCCACTCAAAAAACCAAGTATTATACTCGCTTGGAAGGCTTTAGCCGTACTCGTATCTTGGGCTTTAAACAAGTCTGCTATTTTATTCTAAATCTATCAAAGCGTAGTTTGTGCCTGGAGCTGAATGTTTTTTTTGAGGTAAGTACTCAGACAGCGAAATCTCCAGTAAATCTGCCTTTAGCCAGGCCCGCTACAAGACCCAGCCAGTATTTTTCAAGATTGAAAGACCTATTTGCTCCAGCAGATACAGGCACACGACCTTTTTGCTGACAATTGGCTGGGATTTCGATTGATAGGAGACGTATTGAATAAGTTCTGTCTGCCAAGTGCCATCAGGTCTATTTCTAGCAGCGAATCTGGTATTTTGAAGGATTTGATGGGTGATTTGCCCGAAAACAGCCTCAGTATCTATGACCGTGGCTTTGCCAGCTTCTGGCTTACCTACCTTCTTACATCGTGAAAGAAAGGATTTTGTGATTCGTTGCAGAACCAACTTCAATGGCTTAGTCAAGAGCTTTGTGAAAAGTAGTAAGATGAGCAGAGTGGTTGCTGGCCTGCAAATACGAGGGTAATAGAACTGCTTGAAGAATCAGATATTCCTATTGACAAAACGCACATGTCAAAGTCAGGCTAGTCAAGGTAATACTGGATACAGGTGAAATAGAAGTGCTGATAAGCTCCTTGGTTGAAAAAGAAAAGTATTCGCAATGGCATTCACAGAACTTTATTTCCAAAGATGTGGCGTTGAGGTATTCTTCGACTTGCTCAAGAATATTATTCAGATGGAGTGTTTTACAGGCCATAAGCCACAAGCAGTATATCAGGAGTTTTATGCCATAATCCTATTGGCTAATATACATATCTTACTCAGGCAAGGTTGCGAGTAAGAGCTTAAGAAAGCCAACAAGACACGTAAATATGAGCATCAGATCAATAACAACATCATGGCCGATCTAATCAAATATCGTATTATTGAGTTAATACAAAACGCCACAGTCCCTGAGTGGCTGGCATTGATGCAGAAAATACTCAGGCATACAGAACCTATAAGGCCGAATAGGAAGAATCCCAGGTCTAAAGTGAAGAGAATGAGAGGAAAGTTTAAAACCTATACCAATTATAGAAGAGCAGTATGAAAATAGCATACAATCCAATACTAATCCTTAACTTAATGGCATTGAGCGGACGCTCAAATGATAAAAAGGTCGTAGGAAGAACCTACTACTAGATAGTGCTGGTGTTAATTCAAGTTTGAAACCCATCATGGAATGATTGAAAAGTAAAATAGGCACAGGAACGCTATGGGGAATAGGTTTGTTTCTGAAAACAGTTTGTAAAACTAGCTTTAGCGATTAGCTGACGGTGTGGTTTTACATCCGCCAGTCTAAGAAGCGAAATGTACAACTCGCTTTTTTAAATTTCCTTTTTGAGATTCGGAAATCTTTTACTCCAATCCCGAACATTGGCAGGTGCTGTTGCACACTTCCGAGTTCTCAACCCAACTATTCTCAAATCTGGTTGTAATATTTGCTACAAGCTTACTTGCTTAAATGTGTCTTTACTCTCAATAAAAGTACGATTTTAATCTGTGTTTACGGCAAAATTGAGCGGAGGTTTGGATGATGAAAAGGTAGTGGGAGAAAATTTACGACCAGATGGGTTATTTTCCTTTTGTTTCAATAATTCTATGTAAACGTAACAATAGTTCTTCTTCCGAGTCAACCTGCCCAAGAACTGATACTTGATGTTTTTCGATTGCAGAGGCCATTTCACTAATCATTTGGAAAGCTATATTTTGTTGTTCAAATACACTCAAGTTTCTAACATCAAAAAAATTTTTTTCGTGAGAAATTTCTTTTTGAAAATACTTATACTTCCAAATTATGGTCAATATCCCCGTACCATATTGGAAAATGACAATCTGGTTTGAAGGCTGTTTATATAAATTAAACTCTCTTTGGCTGTTATATTGAATATCACCTTTACTACCAAAAGCGGCATTACTTATTCCCTGAACAACATAGTTGAATTTATTGGCAATGCCACCTTGTAAGTCAGCTTTATCTTTGTTTAGTTCTGAGAAGAACCTAAACAATATATACCCTACGATACCTATTACTGCTATCCAAATCATAGTTTCATTCTTATTATCTTAAACGACTCTCTAAAACCTAACTGACCCGTACCGACCCTTTTGGCATTTCTGATATAACTTACACAGATTCGGAAATCTTTTGCTCCAATCCCGAACATTGGCAGGTGCTGTTGCACACTTCCGAGTTCTCAACCCAACTATTCTCAAATTTAGTTGTAATATTTGCTACAAGCTTACTTGCTTAAATGTGTCTTTATTCTCAATAGGATATTATCACGATTGATTTAGTTAGTAGTGCGAGTCGGATGGCCGATGCCATTCCATTCTCGCACAGGCGTAAAAACGTCATGAGATTT
>JBLIFI010000247.1:0-7310 GCA_047633715.1 Flammeovirgaceae bacterium | reverse complement strand
AAAATCCCAACCAAACAAAGGCAGTAAACAGAAATACAGCGAACAGTAATCAGAAGAATTATAAACCACCTTATGTGTCACAATTGTCTAATTATCAGGTAGTTGTGGTATTTTTTACAAGCAATAATTAGTAATACCTAATCGCCAATACAAAAATAATAATAGCACAACGTGCTTAAATTTCGTACATCTCGCTAGATTATTTAGCTTTGCGATGAAACCATAGCGTGCACATGAGTAAATCGGTACATAAAATACTACAACACAGCAAAAATGTCGGAAAAAAATCGTTCGCAATCCTTATCGACCCCGATAAGGCAGATGGGCAATTCTGTGAGTATTTGTTGGAGTTAGCAAAGAATACACCTCCCGATTTCTTCTTTATTGGTGGGAGTCTCATCACTTCTGGCAAATTGGAAACGGTCATTTCGCTTATCAAAACGAATACTGACATTCCCATTGTTATCTTTCCAGGAAGCAATTTGCACATTTCCGAGCAAGCTGATGGAATCTTGTTTCTCTCACTTATTTCTGGGCGAAACCCCGAATATTTGATTGGTCAGCATGTAATTGCCGCTCCAATTCTCAAGCAAAGCAAGCTCGAAGTAATCTCTACAGGCTATATGTTGGTAAACTGCGGAAACCAAACTACGGTTTCCTACATCAGCAATACTACGCCAATTCCTTACGATAAGCCAGAAATTGCAGCGGCAACCGCAATGGCAGGAGAAATGCTCGGCTTAAAAGTTATTTTTATGGATGGTGGAAGTGGCGCACTCAAACCCATTTCCCAAGAAACAATCCACGCAGTAAGTAAATATGTAGAGTTGCCAATTATTGTTGGAGGAGGAATCAGGAATTATGAGCAAGCAAAGCAAGCTTTCTCTGCTGGGGCAGATTTAATTGTGGTAGGAACTGCCATTGAGCAAAATCCAGAATTGCTTACGGAAATCTACGAGGCAACACAAGCCGCCAATTTGAAGTAGAAATAGAAACTGGTTGTACTTTAGCATTGATTCATTTGTATAACAGTTTTTGGCTTCCCAAAAGACAGACTCTTGAAGAGTTCTTCACAATTAGCTTTAATGATTATCCGAAAAGTTACCACAAAAGATTAAAGGGTAATTGCAAGAATGCTTTTTTTGTAGGTTCTTCTTCCAAGAAGAACAGAGGCGTTACTAGAGAGTGTAACCAAACTAGGCAAATTCAGGTGAAACATAGGCTGAAATGGCATGGTTTTGATTTTTGCGGTCAAGGTTTTCAGAATAATGTAAGGCTCTCGTGTTACCTTGTATTCCTCTGGGAAGAGGAATCTACAGAAAGAAAGAAATAATATAAATTGTCTTGTGGCAATTCCATTGGGGCAAAAAAGCATATAATTATTTTAGCTTTTAAGAAAAACAATAGAATCGTACATTAGAGAACTGATTAAATAAAACTTTCAATCAGTCAGATTTATATTGCAGCAAAGCAACGCAGAACTTCAATATCTGTAAAGATAATAGCTCTCAATAGGCAAGCGATTACCTAGCACTTCATCCTCATTCCCATGGAAACTAAATTTCGACTCTCCTTCATTTTTTTGATTTTAAGCATTCAGCTTATTGCCCAAGATAATTCTATGGGAAAGCAATATTCGGCAGTTGCCGATACTCTTTTTGATGCAGGGAAATATGAATTGGCAAGTGGTTTTTACCAAAAAGCGGTTGGAGTTTACCAAAAATCAGAGTCTTGGAATAATCTGACTCACTCGCAAAACCGCTGGGCAGAGAGCCTTTCCAAGCAAGGGAAGTTTGATTTGGCAGAACAGAAAGCAAACGAGTCGCTCAAAATCACGGAGGAGAAATTAGGGAAGGAAAGTAAGCAGGAAGCCGATGCCTACAATACTTTGGGCTTAATTCAGCTCAATAAAGGCAGGTCAGATTTGGCTTTAGAGTTTTTTCAGAAAGCAATTCCCATTTATGGGAAAATGGTTGGAGATAATGGGTTGTCTGATTTAGCAGAAACTTGGAGCAACATTGGTTTGGTATATTGGAATACAGACAATTCTGATTTGGCTTTGGAATATCAACTCAAAGCTTTGGCAACTCGCAAGAAGCTATTTGGGAAAAATAATGCTTCTCTTGCCGCTTCCTACAATGATTTGGGTTTGATTTATGCAAACTCCAACCAAAAAATAGCTCAAAAATATTATCAAAAAGCACTAGAAATTTACGAAAGTGTTTATGGAGAGAACCATCCGAAAACTGCTTTTGCTTATATCAATTTAGCAACAACCTATCGGGCAGAAAAGGAGTTTACCAAATCGCTTGATAATTATGACAAGGCATTGGCAATTTGGCGGGAGCTATACGGAGAAGACAATCCGAATCAAGGTTTTGTGTATAACGGAATGGGGCAGGTCTTTGCCGACCAAGAAAATTGGGTTTTCGCCATTCGTTACCATGAACAGGCGTTGGCGCTTTACAAGAAAACCTATGGCGAGAAACACCCGAAAGTTGCCAATACTTACAACCAATTGGGTTCTACGGAAAGCGTAATGGGAAACCATTCAGAGGCATTAGACTTTTTCCAAAAAGCACTGATTGCCAACTCCCCAAGCTTTACTGATAACGATATTTATCAAAATTCGACCAAATCTACAGAGTTCTTCAGCCCGACTCTGGCATTAGCAAGCTTACAACTGAAAGCTAGAAGTTTTGAAAACTACCATTACAACAAAACCCTTCGGTTCAGAGATTTGGAAATGGCACTCTCCACCTTGGAGCTTGCCGATGAGCTGATTGGAAAAATCAGACAGACCAGAAGTAGCAAAAAAGACAAGATTGCATTGGGAGCTACTGCTTCGGAAATTTATGAGGAAGCCATTCGGATTTGTTTTGCGAGTAGCGAAGTGAATCTGAATAGGAAGTTTTACTGGGAAAAAGCATTCAATTTTGCCGAAAAAAACAAGTCTGCGGTACTTTTAGGTGCAATTTCCGACACACAAGCCAAATCATTCGCTAACATTCCCGACAGTTTGGTAGAAGCCGAGAGAGAATTAAAATCGGAAATCAGTGTTTTTGAGCAGAAAAGAGCCGAAGCTACAAATACTATTGAAACAGAAAAATATAGAGAACAACTTTTTGCCCTGAATAAGAAATACGCCCAGTTCGTTACCGATCTAGAAAGTAAATTTCCTGAGTATTTCAACTTGAAATACAATGTGGAAACAGCTGGCATTCCTGAAATTCAAGCAATTTTACAGAAAGACGAAGCAATGATTAGCTATTTTCTGGCAGACAATGACCGAAGAGTTTATGGATTTATCATCACTCCAAAATCATTTGAAACTTTCAATGTTTCTATGCACAAAAATTTTGAAAAATTCCAGATTGGATTACAAAATGCCATTCTCTATCAAGCCAAAAAAGTATTTCACTTATCTGCCAGAAAATTATTTGAGCAACTTTTTCCACAAAAGCTTTCAAACTCTACAAAGAAATTACTCATTATTCCATCAGGGAGTCTTGGCATGATTCCATTTGAAGTTTTACTTTCTAAAAAAGTGAAAAGTGAAAATACTTCCGATTCAGATTTACCTTATCTCGTGAAAGATTATATTATTAGCTATCATTTTTCTGCCACACTTTTTGCTCAAACTTTCGCAGAATCGAAACCTGTTAATTTGAAGAAAATTGCTCTTTTTGCTCCTGAAACCTTTTCGGACAATAATGGAGAGCGCAATTACTTGAATGATTTACCTGGCACGAAACAAGAAGTAGAAAAGATTGCAGAATTCTCAAAGAAAGCGGGCTTAGAAGTAACAACTTTCTTGAATGAGAATGCACAAGAAACCAGTATTAAGTCAGAAATAGCCAAAGCATATGATATTATGCACTTGGCAACTCACGGCACTGTGAATCAAACCAAGCCAGAGCTTTCCAGAGTTTATTTTGCCAATAGCAACGATTCAGAAGATGGAAATCTCAATGCAGGAGAAATTTACACCATGCAAACCAACTGGGATTTAATTGTAATGTCAGCTTGCCAAACAGGTTTGGGCGAACTCACCAAAGGCGAGGGAATTATTGGCTTGACTCGTGCTTGGATTTATGCTGGAGTTCGTAACATCCAATCTTCTTACTGGACAGTTTCTGATGAATCGACTTCCTTACTCATGCAAGAATTTTACAAAAATTTGTTAGTAGACCCACAAAATCCAGATTATGCCAAAGCATTGAGACTTGCCAAACTCAAAATGATTGAAAATGAGCAATTTGCAAACCCGTATTATTGGGGCGCATTTGTTCTGATTGGAAAGTAAGTACGTTGTGCTATTTACTAGCGGAGAGTCAACCCTTCTATATATGGCTTTAAATGAAACAATTAGGTACTCAAAATAGGGGATATTTAAAAAAGAACGATCAATAATAAGAAAAGGTAGCCAAACAAGATTGTTTGGCTACCTTTTCTATTGCTGGCTATAAACTTTACCAACTCACTATTTTACTTTCTTGCTATTTGCTTAGATTTCCCCTTCCAATTGAACTAAGTCAACAAATTGTTGCACTCGCTCTTTCATGGCATCTTTGTCGAGATTTGCCAACGATTCAGTACCGAATTTCTCTACACAGAAAGAAGCCATTGCCGAACCGTAAATGATTGCTCTTTTCATGTTCTCAAAAGAAATATCATCCGTTTTTGCCAAGTAACCAATAAAGCCACCTGCAAAAGTATCTCCAGCTCCAGTTGGATCAAAAACCTCTTCTAAAGGCAAGGCAGGAGCGAAGAAAACTTTATCTCCTTTGAAAAGAAATGCACCATGTTCTCCTTTTTTGATAATTGCATAAGAAGGCCCCATTTCCAAAATTTTCTTGGCAGCTTTCACCAAAGAATATTCTCCAGAAAGTTGGCGTGCTTCCTCGTCATTAATAGAAATGACATCAACCATTTTTATGGTTTCTTTCAAATCTTCCAAAGCAATGTCCATCCAAAAATTCATGGTGTCCATTACAATTAGTTTTGGGCGTTTTGTCAATCGCTCAATCACAGTTTTCTGAACCGCAGGAGCTAAGTTCCCCAACATCAAATATTCACAATCTTGGTAAGAAGCAGGAACAACTGGGTCGAAATTTTCCAACACGTTCAACTCTGTCACCAAAGTATCTCGTGTGTTCATGTCATTTCTGTACTTTCCAGACCAAAAAAAGCTCTTTTCATCTTGCTTAATCTGTAAACCCTCGGTATTCACTCCGTGGTTTTGCAACATTTTAATATATTCCTGAGGGAAGTCTCCACCCACAACCGCTACTACATTGGCAGGTTTTACGAAGTAAGATGCCGCCAAAGAAATGTAAGTGGCCGCACCACCAATAATTTTGTCTGTTTTGCCGAATGGCGTTTCAATGGCATCGAAAGCCACAGAACCAACTGTCAATAAACTCATATATTTTTAGATTTGGGAATTTGTAAGCACGTTGTGCAATTTACTATTTCTGTATTTGTCTTTAAATGAAAGGGTTAACAAGTCAAAATATGTAATTATTTAAGCTAGACTACTTAGTAACAGCAAGACTGAATAACCATCTTTCAATTATTTTGCAAAGATAAGGATTCTGCGCAGGTTGGCAATTATTTGGTTGGAGACAGTCGAATTGTAGAAATATGATTCTTTTTCTGTTAAAAATTTTTCTTCCAAACTTCAATGACAATTCCGCCACTCCCTCTTACTTCATCTACTAGGCATTCTATCCCATCTATATAGCAAGTGTGACTGTTATACTCTTCACCATTATCTAAATAATAAGCCCGATAACCTCCAAAGGCATCTACATTAGAAAACCCAAGTTCTCTACCAGATTTATCTCTAGCTCTATCATCACATTTATTACAAACCATATTAGGATAACCAGGATAATGATAGGTAGTTTCATTTTTGCAAACAGGACAAGGCTTTGTTTCATCAATAACCATAAGTAGATTTTGAGATAAAATAAGTTTTTATTTTAAAATCTACACTAAAAAAAGGCACTTCCCGAAAGAAATGCCTTTTGTATTTTTGAGTTGAGTTCTTGTTATTCGTCCTCTTCATGGAAATTCAATGTATCAATAATCTGTTTGCCATTGAAATCCTTTACCATAATATAGACTAAAAATGCGCCTCCATTATAGGTATATTTCCCAATTCCGTAAAGCAAGCCTTCTGGCGATTTATTGGTGTGGTCATATTCAAACTTTACCACAGGGTATTTTTTGAAGAAATCTTTCAATACAAACTCTGCCTGAGTCTGGCTATAAGCCTTAATTTCCCCATCGAAGTTCAAATCTACCTTTTCGTTGAAAAATGCTACTAAGCCTTTTGGGTCAGAGTTTTGAATTGCTTGTTGTGCTTGAATGAGTATTTCTGGGAGTTTCGTTTGTGCCTTCACATTAAAACTAGCCACGAAAACAAAAAGAAACATTATTCTTTTAGTAAAAAAATTCATAGTTCCTTGTAATTGGTTTCCCAAAAATGCTCCAAAATAGTGCCAACTGTTGAGGGCAATAAGGGTCATTAACATACGGTTTACACAATAAATGCGTTGTATGTCGTTGCCATAAAGGAATTGGGGTTTTCTAAATTATTTCTCAGAAAGCTCTCCCCGTTTGAATTCATGGATTTCATCAATCAATTTTGGGAGTTCCCAAGCGTCTTCTACTCGGAACTCTCCAATAGCAGTTCTTCGGAGTGCGGAAAGGTAACCGCCAACACCTAAACTTGCGCCAAAGTCATTTGCCAAACTTCTTATATAAGTCCCTTTCGAGCAATCTACTTTGAACTCTACATTTGGCAAGTCTATCTTCGTGATTTCAAAACCATGAATTGTTACCATTCTGGTTTTTATTTTCACTTCCTTTCCTGCTCTTGCCAGTTTGTAAGCTCGCTTTCCATCTACTTTTACGGCAGAGAAAATGGGTGGAGTTTGCTCAATCTCGCCAATAAATTGGGCTGTGGTTTTCAGGATTTCGGCTTCTGTGAGGTGCGAGAATTCTTGCTGATTCTCTGGCTCACTTTCCAAATCGTAGGAAGCGGTAGTTGCTCCCAAAGTGATTGTACCCGTATATTGCTTGGGCAAATCTTGGTAAGTATTGATTTGCTTGGTCATTTTGCCCGTACACAAAATCAGTAAACCTGTAGCTAAAGGGTCAAGTGTGCCAGCATGCCCAATTTTTTTGAGCCTGATAGCTCCTCTTACCTTACTGACAACATTAAAAGAAGTCCATTCTAAAGGCTTGTCCACCAAAAGTACTTCTCCTGCTGCAAAATCGAATTTCTTTTTTTCCAAAAT
>JBLIFI010000246.1:0-7346 GCA_047633715.1 Flammeovirgaceae bacterium | reverse complement strand
CAAATGGTTTTTTCCTTTTATACCTTTATTACAGTTTAGACAGTAGAGGTATTTTGTACAAAACCTTATTCAAAGCATCAAACTCAATTAGATGGGTGGTTTCCAAACTGCCACAGGCATTGAAAATAGTTGTTTGCGATTTAATCGCTTTGTTTGTCTATCTTCCATTAGTAACATTTTCTCGAATTGTGAAATACTTGGGAGGAACGGAAATCTATAATAAACTGCCTTTAGCCTATTATGAGAATAAGAATTTCACAATCATGCGCAACGATTCACTCGACCGCTTCGGAACTCCTTTGGAACAGCGATTCAGCAAAATAGAAATCAATAAAATGATAGAAGACGCAGGTTTTGTTGACATTACATTTTCTGATGGGCACCTTATTGGCATGTAATTGGCAGAAAGCCCTAAAGTAATCCAATTCTATTTTCTGAAATTCCATAACCCAAAAGAGTTTTTGGCAGTTAGAATAAAAAACGCTTGTAGTTAGACTAAAAAATAAAGAAATAAAGAAATAAAAATATGTCAAAATCATTAGTAACAGGAGGAGCTGGTTTTATTGGAGCTCATGTAACCAACGACTTGCTGAAATTGGGGCACGAAGTAATTGTTTTAGACGATTTGAGTGGAGGTTTCAAAGAGAATGTAAACGAAAAAGCCACTTTTATAGAAGGCTCTATTTTGGATATTGAGTTGCTCGACAAACTTTTCACGGAACATAAATTCGATTACGTCTATCATTTAGCAGCCTATGCAGCCGAAGGTTTGAGCCATTTTATCAAGCGTTTCAATTACATGAATAATCTGATTGGAAGTGTGAATTTGATAAACGAATCGGTAAAGCATAAAATCAAATGCTTTGTTTTCACTTCTTCCATTGCCGTTTATGGTGCAGGGCAAGTTCCCTTGCGTGAAGACATGATTCCCGAGCCAGAAGACCCTTATGGAATCGCAAAGCTAGCAGTAGAGCAAGAACTGAAAGTTACCCATGAAATGTTCGGGTTGGATTATGTAGTAATGCGTCCGCACAATGTATATGGCGAATACCAGAACTTGGGCGATATGTACAGAAATGTAGTGGGGATTTTCATGAACCAAATCATGCAAGGTAAATCTATGACTATTTTTGGCGATGGCGAGCAGTCGAGAGCATTCAGCTACATTAGCGATGTTTCCCCTTACATTGCCAATGCTGTGAATGTGAAAGAAGCCTACAATCAAGTCTTCAATATTGGTGCAGAAAAGCCATTCACCGTGAATGAATTAGCAACTACTGTGAAGAAAGCATTCAACTCTGATAGCGAAATTCGCCACACAGAAGCTAGAAATGAAGTAATGCACGCTTATTCAGACCACTCCAAAGTGATGAAAGCCTTTAATATTGATTTGGATAGCATGGTTACTTTAGAAGAAGGAATTGGCAAAATGTCTGAATGGGCAAAGAAAACAGGAATTAAAGGCAGCCAGAAGTTTAAGAATATAGAAATCACAGAAAAACTTCCTCCAATTTGGGCTGAATAATCTCAATACTTGTACGGATATGGATTATGCAAGAACTCAAATAATTAGTTCTTGCATTTTTCAATTTTGAGAACGGCTAGGTCGAGTAGTCAAAAAAAATAAAAATACAGAGAGTATGACTAAGAAAGCACTTTTTGCGGCTATGCACAGAAAAGACCGTTCGCCAGGACAACGGTTTAGGTATGAGCAATATCTGGGCTATTTGCAGGAAAATGGAGTTGATTGCAATTTCTCTTATTTGGTGGAGAAAGAAGATGACGGCAAGCTTTACAAGAAAGGAAATTACTTTGGTAAACTAGCTTTGTTGGGCAAATTTCTCAAAAAAAGATGGAAAGATACGTGGAGTATTGGGAAATATGATGTGGTTTTCGTGCAAAGAGAAGCCTTTATCATGGGCTTTACTTTTTTGGAGAAAAAAGCCTCAAAATCCAAAGCGAAATTCATCTTCGATTTTGATGATTCTATTTGGTTGCAAAACGTTTCGGATGCCAATAAAAACTTGGTGTTTCTCAAAGATTTTGACAAAACCGAAAAGCTCATTGCCCAAGCAGATTTGATAGTGGCTGGGAATGAATATTTGGCAGACTACGCCAGACAATTCAACCAAAATATCACAATTATTCCCACCACAATTGATACAGAGGAATACAGACCTGATTATTCCCAAAAAAATCAAGACAAGGTTTGTATTGGTTGGAGCGGAAGTGTGACTACGATTCAGCACTTTGAACACGCTTTATCTACTTACCAAAAAATTAAAGATAAATATGGCGATAAGGTAAAGTTCAAAGTAATTGGAGACGGAAATTACCGAAACGAATCGCTTGATGTTCAAGGAATTACTTGGAGTAAAGACGGAGAAGTTTCTGAACTGAACGAAATGGATATTGGCTTAATGCCACTCCCAAATGATGAATGGACGAAGGGTAAATGTGGCTTGAAAGGCTTGCAATACATGGCGTTGGAAATCCCCACAATCATGTCTCCTGTTGGAGTGAATACCGAAATTATTCAGCACGGAGTCAATGGCTTTTTGGCAGAATCGGAAGACGAATGGTTCGAGGTACTTTGCCAACTGATTGACGATGCAGACTTAAGAAAAAATGTAGGGAAAGCAGGACGAGAAACAGTCGTAAAAAAATACTCGATAGAAGTTTGGAAAGATAAATATTTAGAAATTTTCAAGAACTAATTCTCTCCAGAGTGTATTTGGATTGCTTTTTTGAGAATTTTATGAGATTTTCAAAATGGGCTTTCTAGGCATTTTTTTGACACATAGCCAAAGCTATGTGTCAAAAAAATAACGAAGTAAGCACTTTTGAAAAGCCGTAAAAAAACAAAATAAGCCGATTCAAACACACTCTTAGAAATGAAACTCTACACTCATCTCCAAAAAGGCGAAGCACACCCAGTTTTCTGCGAAGACTTCCTAATGGTTGAGCAAGACTTGAGTGGGCGGTTTCTCATTGCTTCCGTTATGGATGGCTGTTCTGGTGGAAAAGAAACACATTTTGCATCTACCTTTATTTCCAAATCTTTCAGAAGAACGTTGAAAAATCTGGAAATGGAGAATGGTTTTGCACGCAGAAACGCAGAAAGTCTTGTTCAAAACCTCATCGAATCTCTTCGGAACAATTTCTTGAAAATAAGAGAAGAGTTTCATTTGACAGTTAATGAGTTGGTTTCCACCGTAATTCTATTGGTTTACGATTTCACAGAAGATTTCGCCTACATCGTTTCAATTGGAGACGGAACCATTGTGATTGATGACGAGATTTACCGAATTGAGCAACAAAACATGCCCGATTATTTGGCCTATCATCTTAAAGATGATTTCGATTTATTCTTTGGCAAATTACCTTATTTCAAAATTCATTCCCCAAAAAATCTCGCCATCAGCACCGATGGAGTAGATTCATTCTTCAACAAAAAGCTCCAAGCTTGCCCAGTCGATGTAACGAAAGAACTTTTAGTCAATGACTTGGAAGACAAGAAGAAAATCTTGGCAAGTAAAATCCACCAGTTTTATGAGCAACACAACCAAACCGCACAAGATGATTTAGCAATTGTAAGAGTCGTTTTTTAGGCAATAGACTTTATCGGGATTGGTTTACTATATCAGTTTCCCAAGCCGAGGCACAATTGCACCACAGTAGAGCGGGTTTCAATACCCGCTTGAAAAGATAAGCAGAGCTACACAAAGTCAATCGTGACAATGCCTGATTTAAAGCATTTTTATTACTTTTTTTGGTTGGATTTCGAAAGACGAGAGTTGATGAGTGGCTACGAAAGCTATTTACAAATCCACAACCGAATGCCCAATTCAATTCCGCCAATTTCGGGGAACTTGATTCCTCGAATAAAGTCTTTTCTGGTAGGAGAATTTATCATACTCAATCCAACCAAAGCAAACTCTTTTCCCCAAAATTGATGCGGTAAGAAAACAGCCCGCAAACCATTACAAATGACTCTTGCTCTCAAGAATGAATTGAGAATTTGCTGGTGCAAATTGAAGATTTTACGATAGCTAAAAGCTATCGGCTACAAGTAATTTCATGAAATCATTCATAATTCTTCATTCTTAATTTTTCATTTCTTTGTACCTTCGCAACTTGCTATTTTACTATTCCGCCAATTTACTATCTGAATTTTATGTCTGAAAAGAAGCTTTTCCTCCTCGATGCAATGGCACTTATTTACCGTGCGCACTTCGCTTTTAGCAAAAATCCCCGAATCAACTCGCAGGGAATGAGCACAGGAGCTGTTCTGGGATTTGCCAATTCTATGTTGGAGATTTTGCATAAGCAAGCTCCTTCGCACATTGGCGTGGCTTTCGATTTGTCGGGCCCAACTTTCAGAAACGAAATGTACCCAGAATACAAAGGCAACAGACAGGAACAACCCGAAGACATTACCATTGCCATTCCGTATGTAAAAAGGTTGGTGCGGGCTTTCAATATTCCTGTGTTGGAAATGCAAAATTTCGAGGCAGATGATGTAATTGGAACATTGGCAAAAAAAGGAGCAAGAGCAGGGTTTGAAGTCTATATGATGACTCCAGATAAAGATTATTGCCAATTGGTAGAAGAAAAAATCTTGCTTTACAAACCTTCTTTCATGGGAAATGGAGTAGAAGTTTGGGGAGTGGAAAAAGTATTGGAGAAATGGGGAATTGAACGAGTTGACCAAGTAATTGACATGCTCGGTTTACAAGGCGATGCGGTGGACAACATCCCTGGAATCCCGGGAATTGGACCAAAAACAGCTTCCAAACTACTTGGTTTATATGATACAGTAGAAGGTTTGTTGGAAAACACAGATAAACTAAAAGGCAAGCAAAAAGAGAAAGTAATTGCCAATGCCGAGCAAGGTTTACTGTCCAAAGAACTCGCCAGAATTGATATAAATGTTCCGATTGAATTTGAGGAAGATAAGCTGAAATATGACTCGTTCGATAAGGAAAAAGTAGAGACTTTATTTGCTGAATTGGAATTCAGAACGCTCATGAAAAGGGTGATGGGCGAAACGAGAACAGCTGAGAAAGCGACTGCGAAAGCAAAACCTGCTACTTCAAAAGCTGGGCAAGCTTCCACAGGGCAAATGGATTTGTTCTCAAGTGCGCCAAGTCCATCGGCACAGCCAAATGTTTCAGCCGAACCGAGTTTCCCAACTGAGCAAGAAAAGGAAACGATTGACAGCACAAAACATAACTATTGGTTAATTGACACGCCCGAAAAACGAAAGGAATTGATTCATTTCCTCTCAATCCAAGATGAATTCTGTTTCGATACGGAAACCGATAGTTTAGATGCTTTGGAAGCAAACTTGGTGGGAATAGCCTTTTCCTATGTGAAAGGCGATGCTTATTACGTTCCTGTTCCCGAAGATTTTGAGGAAGCCAAGCAAACTGCTTTGGAGTTCAAGGAAGTTCTTGAAAATGAGAAAATCGTCCGAATTGGACAGAATTTGAAGTACGATATTTTAGTCTTGAAAAAGTATGGAATTGAAATCAAATCCAACCTTTTCGATACCATGTTGGCGCACTATTTAATTGAGCCAGACAAACGCCACAACATGAATTTCTTGGCGGAAACCTATTTGAATTACACGCCAGTTTCCATAGAATCATTGATTGGCAAAAAAGGCAAGAAGCAGAAAACGATGCGAGATGTTGCGCCTTCGGAAATTGCCGAATACGCAGGAGAAGATGCCGATATCACACTCCAACTGAAAGAGAAACTTGCTCCAGTTTTGGAAAACAACTTAGCTGAAAAACTATTCAGAGAAGTGGAAATTCCGCTGATTCATGTGTTGGCAAGCACAGAGGCCAATGGAGTTCGGATAGATGTAGATTTCCTCAAAAACTACTCCGGGGAACTGCAAATTGACTTAGAAAAGCTCGAAAAAGATATTTACGAACACGCTGGTGAAGAGTTCACTATCAATTCTCCCAAACAATTAGGAATTATTCTGTTCGAGAAATTGAAGCTTTCCGATAAGCCGAAGAAAACCAAATCTGGGCAATATGCCACAGGCGAGGAGATTTTAGTCACGCTTTTCGATAAGCATGAAATTGTGCAAAATATCTTGGATTACCGCCAACTCCAAAAGCTAAAATCTACTTATATCGATTCACTTCCTGAACTCATTAGTCCGACTGATGGCTTGATTCACACTTCTTATAATCAGGCAGTTGCTTCCACAGGCAGATTGAGTTCTTCGAATCCGAACTTGCAAAACATTCCAATCCGAACGGCAAGAGGACGAGAAGTGCGGAAAGCATTTGTGCCAAGAAGTGAGGAATTTGTTTTACTTGCAGCGGATTACTCGCAAATTGAATTGCGAATTATGGCCGCTTTCAGCAAAGATGAAGTAATGTTGGACGCTTTCAGAAATGGAAAAGATATTCATAAAGCTACGGCTGCAAAAATATTCAAAGTGCCTTTGGAAGAGGTTGATGGGGAAATGAGAAGGAAAGCAAAAACTGCCAACTTCGGAATTATTTATGGCGTTTCTGCCTTCGGATTGGCGCAACAACTCAACATTCCTAGAAAAGAAGCGGGTGCATTGATTGATTCTTATTTCGAGGAATTCCCTTCCATTAAAAAGTATATGGATGAGGTAATTAACCAAGCAAGGGAAACCGAATATGTAGAAACCATTTTGGGAAGACGCAGGTATTTGCGAGACATCAACTCCCGAAATTACACCATGCGAGGTTTTGCTGAACGAAACGCAGTAAACGCACCTATTCAAGGTTCTGCGGCAGATATGATTAAAATTGCCATGATTAACATTCAGAAATGGATGGAAGACGAAAATTTGAAATCCAAAATGATTATGCAAGTGCATGATGAATTGGTTTTCGATGCACACAAATCGGAATTGGAACTCTTGAAATCCAAAATACCAGAATTGATGAGCAATGCGATTGAATTCCCAATTCCATTAGAAGTAGAGGTTGGAGTTGGAGAGAATTGGCTGGAGGCGCATTGATTGTAAATGAAAATAGTAATTAAATATCAATAACTATGGGCATACTTCGCATACCGATATTCTTTGCGATAGTTTTTATTCTACTGATTCTAATTGGTGTCGTCAGAAGAATACTAAGAAAGAACAATCTAAAATTTGAATTAAAGCAATATGATTCGAAAAAAATATTAATCACCGATAATTCTGAAGACATCTCTCACTTAAATTTAGATGAGTTTGAAGTAGGCTGTACAAAAGAATAAAAAAAGTTCCCCGTATTTTTGTGTTACTACAACACCAAAAAAACGAGGAATATGTCACAAAGACAAGCTAAAGATAGTGCAAA
>JBLIFI010000245.1:0-7366 GCA_047633715.1 Flammeovirgaceae bacterium | reverse complement strand
TTTAAAAGTGAAATAAAGAGGTCAAATTGAAATTCTAAGTCACCTACATTCATTCCTTCAAATTCTTCTTGGCTTAATCCGAATACTTCTGGAATGCAAAGATATGGCAAGTCTTCCTCATAGAAATTGTATTCAAAGTGGTCGTTATAATTGCCATAATAGTTGATTTTAATAGCCGATTCGGCAGGGTTTATATCTGTGTGATGGTCGGAAATTAGGATATAAGGAACATGTGTAGTGCCTTCTATTTTGATTGCTCCGTGGTTATAGTTTCCATTAAGAGCATATTTTATATGTGCATCTCCTGCAACTTGTATAAACTCATCTATGCAATGCCTCGCAATGCAAATCTGCTAAGATTAAAAATGTTGGACATTCTTCGTCTCCAATCGCTAAATCTCCTTCCCAAGTAATATCACCGTCAAACACAATCACATCGGTAAAGGGAATTTCACCTACCAACTCATAGTCATCGATGGCAAATTTCTCAAAAGCTTCTTCTTCTGTTATCTTTCTATATGAATATTTCATGGGTATTTCAGGATTTAGTTTTGTATTCAATTCTATCAGCTTATTAAAAAGGCGATTTACCAGCTTTTACAAGCTCAATAAACGTCTTATAATCTATGGAATCATCTATTTCATCTTTCAATCCGAACTTGCCTTCATTTTCAAATACGGTTTGGGCAAAAATGGGTTGTATTGAGAAAATGGGGAAGAAAGTAAATAGAAAGTGTTTCATCTTAGTTGGATTTGGTAAAGACAGGGCATGCCCTGTCTTTACATTGTCAGATTTTTATTAGCCAATTATAATTTCGTTTCAACTTCCCCTTTCATTACCACATCCCATTCCATGGCGGAGCTAATCCTCAAATCAACACATAAGCATTTTTTTATTTTCCCAATTCCAACTCCCCAGCATTTCCACCTTTCTCGAAAGAATAAGTTTTCCGTTTCTTATGTTCCAATTTATCATATTCGGGTTCAATAAGCCAAAACTGGTAGTTGGAGTCGGCAATTCCGAATTTTCCATTTTGCATTTCAATCAGCCAACCCCCTTTCGTTTCCGAGTAGTTTTTGAACGGTTGATTTGGGAAATTGGTCTTTTTCACGCTATTGAAAAAGTATTTGCCATTACTGTCTCCAACCAAATAAATACTGCCAGTCTGGAATTTTTCTGTCATGTTATTTGGTCTCTGCCTCATCAAACTTCCATGAGTGTCTGTCACAATTGATTGGAGAAATTTCACTTTCGAATAGCTTGAATCCGATTGCGGTTGGAGTGATTTATTGAAAAACTTCCAGTTTGATTCATTTCCCATTGCAAACAGCTCAAACCAATAACCTTGCGGGTCGAGTTGGAAATTCCCAAAGGCAATAGTACTGGAATCAGTTTCATTGCCGAGCAAGAAATATTTGCTACTATCTCGCACAAAATAAATATAATTGCTTGTTCCATCAGACATATCGCCATCAGGATTCCACTCGCTGATGATGGCAGAGAACTCGCAGGGAACGATAATACTATCTAGTTTTCCTGCTTCAAAAATCCCGTAATTCAGGGTTGGTAGAAATGGAAATTGCCTTTCAGCTAAATTGCTTCCTTCAAAGTTCATGTTTCGGTTGGAGTTCCAAAATTGCAGATTTACTTCTTGATTGAAAGTGTGTTTTGGAGCTTTCTTCTCGCCCAAATTGTCATAATCTACTTGAACGAGTAAAAACCTGCCATAATCTATATTCAATATTTGGTGGAAAACAGCAGGCAAAACTGTTTCATTATTCAAGTTTTTGACTCCAAACTTACCATCTTTTTCAAAAATGGATTGGGAGATTCCGCTAAAAATTGGCGAAAGGAATAAAAGTAGCAATAAGTATTTTTTCATGGGTTCTAATTAGCTGAATAGGAAATGCCATTCTCGCACTACAAGAAGAAAATTATGCAAATATGATTTTATGATAGAGACAAAGTATGGACTATATCCATCATTTCCCTCATTGTCTCAGGATCATCCATATTCCCGAAAATATTGGCAGGTTGGAAAGCCATCATACTAGCAGAAACTCCAGCCAAAAAACCAAGTGGGAGGACAATAAATAAAATTCCTCGGTAAAATGGAGCAAAATTCAGCTTTAGAAACTCGAAGCTGGCATTCATTTTCTCGCCAAAATCTCGTTGTTTTCGCAATTCCATTCTTTCCGCTTCCACTTTTTCAAATTCGTAGCTCATAGCATTTTTTTTATGGTTGATTGGTTTATTCCCCGTTCCTTAGGAACGGAAATTAAATAAGATGCTACTTTCTCTTGTTTCTTTTTGGGCTATTCTTCGTTAAAAAAGTGTGCCGTAGCGGTGCTATGCCAAACTTTTTTGCCTAAACTACCCTCAAAAATAAACTGCGACAAAACACGCATTTATTTATTCCCCGTTCCTTAGTTTGTTAATTTGCTTGTATGAAAAAATACTGATTCTGCCAAAATAGCAAAAAAAAGACGCTATATTTTCATATCTTGAAAACACAGCTAATTTTATAATTCTTACTTTATATTTGGAATTTCCAACCAAAATTTTTAAACTCAATCTTACAAAAAGATGAAAGCAAAAACTACTAGGAAATAATTGAACACAATCATTGTTTCCGACAAGAGAACACTATTTCAGCACAGAATATGGACGTAACAGATATAAAAGTTAAAAACAGGCAAAGCGCAAAATATAAATTCAAAGACCTGAAAGTCTATGCCTCTACCGAATGGTTGGCAGATGGAAAGAAAAAATATCGGAGAGTATTTGAGAAAGAACAGATTGGCTATTTATATGTAGAGCTATCTTGTTTCAATAAAATGTTCGATGAGAATGAGTGGAACGCCAAAATTAAGTTGGTTTGCTCTCGATTTTTGGATAATGGCAAAGAGCAACTCTGCTCAATAAATGTGGACAGGCATATTACTAACGATGAAAATGTGTTTTTTGTTCGTGAAGGTTGGGGGCATTCAAAACCTGGGCAATATTGGAAGGCAGGGAATTATATATGGGAAGCGTATGTGGCAGAAGTCGTTCCTGTGGAGGCTGAAGTGGCAAATACTGCGGTAAAGCCAGAAAAAAGTCCGACAGAAATTGTTCCTAAAGAAAAGGATAAAAATAAGGAGAATATTAAGGAGAAAGACTCGGAAGAAGGAAAACCCAAGCTAGAAGTAGTAGAGGAAAAAGCATTGGATTACACATTGGCAGGCTCAGTAACTATTTATATTGAAGATGCTGGAGCTGTAACCGAAGAAGATAATCCGTATTTTGATGTGGATCACATTAAACTCTACGAAGGGCCAAGCCAAGGTGTAAAAACAGAAGATCGAGTTTATTTGAATCAATTCGACCTGAAAGACACTCGCTATATTTGGGTGGAAACCATTCTCGACAATATGTTGGATAGAGATTGGTATGGCGAGTTTATGTTCAACTTCTACAATTCTGAGGGGCAATTGAAAGGTTCGACTTCCGAACTCCGACAAGTGAAAGGGAAAGAAGATGAATTTACGCTTGTAACAGGTTGGGGTTCAGATACAAAAGGAACGTGGTTTAACGATAGATATACGCTGGAAATTATATTTGGAGGCAAGCTGACTGCCATTGTTCCTTTCTACTGCTCCGAAAAAAGCATTGAAGGAATGAGCCGAGTTTATATGGGCGAGGAACTCACTTTTGAACCTCAGGCAGAAGAGAAGGAAGATGAAAACCCTGCTACACTCGAAGAGTTATTGCAACAACTCAACCGATTGATTGGGTTGAAGGAAATCAAGAGACAAATTCACGATTACCTCGAATATTTAGAATTCCTCAAACTCCGAAAAGAAAAAGGTTTTAAGGAGTCGGATGACATGAAACTGCATTCTGTTTTCAAGGGAAACCCAGGGACAGGAAAAACTACTTTGGCGAGATTGTTAGGGAAAATTTATCACAAAATGGGCTTCCTCAGTAATGGTAAATTAGTAGAAGTTGGGCGTGTGGAGTTGGTGGGTCAGTACATTGGGCAAACGGCTCCGAAAGTACGAGATGCCATCGAAAGAGCGAGAGGTGGTGTTTTGTTCATTGACGAAGCCTATTCTTTGGTCAGAAATGAAGATGATGACAAAGATTATGGCAAGGAAGTGATTGAGGTCTTGGTGAAAGAAATGTCAGATGGAAAAGGAGATATTGCCATTTTTGTGGCGGGTTACCCTGCCGAAATGGATGTTTTCCTGAAGGCAAATCCTGGCATGAAATCCAGATTCAATGTGCAGTTCGATTTCCCAGACTATATGCCTGATGAACTCATCAAAATTGCTGATTTATTGGCTGAAAACAAGGAAATGAATTTGACGAAAGGTGCAAGAACTTTCCTTAAAAGAGAACTCACAGAACGTTTCCGAAACAGAGACTCTTCGTTCGGAAATGCCCGAACGGTAGATAATATTGTGGATAAGGCAAAACTCCAAATGGGTTTGCGAGTGATGAAGCAAATCAAAGCCAAATCAATTGAAGATGTGCCTAAACTCATGCTGAAAAACATTCAGCAAAAAGATTTGGATAAAGTTTTTGCCAAGAAGAAAAAGATGATGCCAAACATTGGCTTAGACGAAAAACTACTCAAAGAAGCACTAGATGAGTTGAATTCGCTCATTGGTTTAGATGCTGTGAGAAAGGAAATCAACGAGTTGGTAAGCTTGGTGCGGTTTTACCGAGAAACTGGCAGAGAAATTTTAGGACAAATGTCTCTGCACACAGCTTTCAAAGGAAATCCTGGAACGGGAAAAACTACCGTGGCACGAATCCTTTCCAAAATATTTAAGGCTTTGGGAGTTTTGGAGCGTGGGCATTTGGTGGAGTGTGATAGGCAAAGTTTAGTGGCTGGATTCATTGGGCAAACTGCTTTGAAAACCAAGGAAATGATTGCACAGGCCAAAGGCGGAGTTCTTTTCATTGATGAAGCTTACGCACTCTTCTCGGAAGGAACGAAAAATGATTTTGGCAAGGAAGCGGTGGAAATCATTCTGAAGGAAATGGAAGATAGCCGTGGCGAATTCATTGTGATTGTGGCAGGTTACACCGAGCCAATGGATAATTTCTTGAAAATGAACCCTGGCTTGAAATCTCGATTCGATAAGGAATTGATTTTCGAAGATTTCACGAAAGATGAGCTTCACAGTATTGCCGTTTCTGCCTTCAAACAAGAAAATTTGAAGCTAAATGAAAAAGCAGCCGAACACATTGAGAATTATTGCCATCATTTGTATCACAGAAGGGATAAGTATTTTGGGAATGCTCGAACTGTACGTAAAATTGTGTTGAGAGCGGTCAAAAACCAACATCTCCGCATGGCAAACCTCGAGCAAGATAAGCGTTCTGATAAAATGCTAAAAACCGTGATTATGGAAGATGTGAAAGAATTTAATGCAGAAAATCAGGAACTGGGTGGAAAAGCAAATATTGGGTTTAATATTTATTAGGAACTTAGTTTGAAATGGTTTTGAAAAACTAGAGAAGGAAACTTCTCTAGTTTTTTTGTGGATTATGTTTTGTTTTCTAGTCTAAACTCTTTTCAATTTATGAAAGGGGTGAACTAATTAAACAGCTGAAATAAATCCCAGCTCTTCCTAAGTGGATGGAAGAGTATTTCCCGATATTGTTTTTTTTGAAAATTTGCGAGAAGAAGAGCTAAGTATTACTTCATATTCTGCGGGTCATATGCATCTCGCAAGCCATTGCCAAAGAGATTAAAAGCAAGTACCATGGCGAAAATACATAAACTGGGTAGAAGCACTAAATGCCAACTGTCTCTTGTGCCAATGGCATCGAAGCCTTCGTTAATCATAATTCCCCAAGAAGGTGTGGGGGCTTGTACACCCAAACCCAAGAAACTCAATCCTGCCTCAATTAGAATAGCAGCGGCAAAGTTAGAAGTAGAGATTACAATAAGAGGCCCTAAAATATTGGGCAGCATATGTTTGAAAATAATTCTTCGACTAGAAATCCCGAAGGCTTTGGCGGCTTCAATGTAAAGCTTTTCTTTGATTCCCATAATCTGTCCACGCACCACACGGGCAACATCTACCCACATAGTCATGCCTACTGCCACAAAAGCAACCCAAATCCCTTTGCTTTGCAGGGCAATACTGATGATAATTACTAACATAATGCTAGGAATTGACCATAAAACAGTCATGAACCACATAATCAAGCTATCGGTTCTTCCTCCAAAGAAACCAGCCGTTGCACCCATTGTTACACCAAGAAGTAGTGAAATCAGTACGGAAACAAAACCGATGGAAAGAGAAATTCTTGTTCCTGCCAATAGCCTACTTAACATATCTCGACCAGATTTGTCCGTGCCGAGCCAATAGGTTTTGTGTTCTAGATTAAAAAGTTTGAACTCTCGCTCTAAGTCCTCTTTAGCTATTGATTGTAATTGCTCTTTGGAATTAATATAGTGTACAGTATCTCCCAAAATATAAAAGGGCTCCCTGATAGAGTCGGGCCAATTTTGATTTCCTAATTCATTGGCAGGACCAACCAATAAGGGTTTCACAATTTGCACCAAAGGCAGAGAAATGACTGTTTTCTCACCATTCACCACAAAAAAGACACTATCATCTTTCAGTTCAGGTTCTTTTGCCAATGGGAAAATAGTATAGGGACTTTCTTTTCCGAAGTAAATACCTTCTAAAAAAGAAGGTTCATCTACTTCCATATTTTTACGTTCCTTAAGCATTTGTACAGAAAAAATGGGTGTTTTTTTCTTGATGTACAAACTCCCATCGTTTGCATCGGGTGTTTTGTCGGGCATAATGACATAGCCCAAGGCGGCAATAACGTTTGCAACGGCAATTAAGAACAGCCCAAACATAGCAGGTTTATGGTTAAATAACCTTTTTTTGACGTAATAGGACGGGGTTCTGTATGAGTTTTTTTCTGACATGCTGGCTAGTTCGGCTGCAATGACAAATCTACATTAAAAACATTTGAGTATCTAGGGAATCCTTTTTTTTTACCTAAAGAATTGGAAATCATATTGATAGGTTTAGATAAAAAAATCACACTATTCCTCGATAAGTAATTTAGGGATTATTGAGGTACCAAAAACATGAATAAAGTGTTTTTTGGTACTTTCGGCTAGATTGTTAGAAAAATGAAGCGAATAATTCCCTATTCTACTGTTTTTAAAGTCTCGAAAGCCCACTTTTTAATCATCATTTAAAAGATTAGTCTGGATTCTCACTTAGGAACGGAAAACAAATAAATGCACATTTCCTCTTGTTTCTCTTTGGTTCGGGACACACTGTCTATTCTTCCAATCCCATTGGGGCAATCCCATTGCGGATTACAAATTTCGCCATA
>JBLIFI010000244.1:0-7374 GCA_047633715.1 Flammeovirgaceae bacterium | reverse complement strand
CTGGGTCGGCATACCGCTGGGTCGGCATACCGATTTTAATCAAGTTAAAAGGATAATAATTATAAATTTAAAATGAGCGAAAAAGAAATCCAACTCCAGATAGAAAAGTCCACAACAAGCCTTTTCCAAACTGTTTTCCCAAGAGATACAAACCATTACGATACGCTGTTTGGCGGAACTGCCATGCAATTAATGGACGAAGTTGCTTTCATCACAGCCACTCGCTTTTCGAGAAAGAAAATGGTAACAGTTTCCAGCGATTCCATTGATTTCAAAGTGCCCATTCCCCACGGAAGAATCATAGAATTAGTTGGAAAAGTCTCGAAAGTAGGCAGAACGAGTTTAGTAGTTCAAGTAGATGTTTACATAGAAAAAATGTACGAAGAAGGCAGAAAACACGCCATTTCAGGAAATTTGAGCTTCGTGGCAATTGGAGATGATAAGAAGCCGACATTGATTTGTTGATGTGGTAATTAGTTGATTGGAAAAAGGAGAAAAGATGAAAGAAAAAAGACAGGATAGATCATTTTTTACTGAGCCTATGCGAACTGTAGTGCGAATTTCCCTTCGGGGTCGCCATCGGCTCGCACAGATAGCTTGTGACTTCGCAAAAAAGCGAGTAAGGAAACTCGCTGTACTAAATATCCACTTTTCCTTTCTCCTTTCTCCTTTCTCTTTTCTCCCTTCTATAATCATCAAATCAACTAATCATCGAATCAGCAAATCATTTCATTCTTCATTTTCAATTCTCTATTACTTCTTTTTCCTTACTCTTTTCTCCTTACTCTTTTCTCCATTTTCCTCACTCGCTCAAATAAACACCGACACGCTCCAGCAGGTCATTATCGAAGATTTCCCCGAAGCAAAATATGCGGTTGGAGTTTCTGAAATCAAGCTGGATTCTGCGGTCTTGAAACTTTTTCAATTTGGGACAATGGCAGATTTGATTCAGCAAGCCACCCCAGTTTACATAAAAGGGCGTGGAGTGGGGAATTTGGCGAGCATTTCATTTCGGGGAACTGGCGCAGAACACACCGCAGTTTTATGGAATGGAATCAATATTAACTCGCCCAGTTTGGGGCAATCTGATTTCTATAATTTGCCCAATGTCGGGTTTAGTGAAATCACGATTCATGCAGGAGCAGGAGGTGCACTTTTCGGGACAGATGCCATTGGCGGAACAATCAATTTGCGTTCTAAACAAACTTGGCAGGATGGTTTTGAGCTAGAAGTTGCTCAATTGGCAGGCAGTTTTGGGAAATATCAAACTGAGGTTGGAGTGGGTTATGGAAAGCGAAATTTTGAACTGAAAACTAGTTTTTATCGAAGAGTAGCTGAGAATGATTTCACATTTATCAATCGCTTGAAAAATGATTTGCCTGAGGAGCAAATGAATCATGCCAGCAATGAATCTTGGGGAATTACACAGGATTTGTTTTGGGAAATCTCTAAAAAGCAGAAATTCACTTTTCATGCTTGGTACCACAATGGAGAGCGAGAAATCCAACCAAATGTTAGTGCTGTAACAGCAGATGATAAGCAATGGGATGAGAATTTGCGCTTACTCGCCACTTTCCAAAACATTTCCTCGGTTGGAGTGACTACCGCCAAGCTGAGCTGGGTGCATGATTATATGCGATTTGTAGATGGGCAACGGGAATTTACTCCAACTGCTTTGAATCGAATTACTGGAATTGTAGAACATGAAAAGAGGTTCGGAAAGCAATTTGAAACCAAAATAGGATTTCAAACTGGTCATTTCACCATGCCTGAAGGGAATTTTCAAAACGACACTTCCGAAACCCGATTCGATTTATATTGGCTCTCTACTTTGAGTTTGGGTAAGGCTTTTAAAGCAAGCTTAAACCTTCGCCAAACTCTATTGAAAGGGTTCAGTCCTCCATTTACACCTTCAATTGGGTTGGAATATGATATTTTCAGAGAGTTGGAAGTGAAAAATCAATCGTTGAAACTGAAAGCTACTGCTTCAAAATCCTTCCGAGTACCCACTTTGAACGAGCGATTCTATCAACCTGGCGGAAACCCAGATATCAAACCCGAAGAAGGCAAAAACTTGGAAGCAGGTTTCAGCTACTCACTCCAACAGAAAAATTGGAAGCTAGAAGCTAGTGGGAATTATTTCCTCGGCATAATTGACAATTGGGTTTTTTGGCAAAACAATGGTTCATTTTGGGCGCCAAAAAACATACAACAGGTAGAGAATAGTGGAGTGGAAACAAATATCAAGTTGTCTGCCAAAGTAAATAAGGTAAAAATCTCAATCGGTGGAAATTACGGATTGACCAAAGCTAAAGTAATAGAAAGTGACAATGAGTTTGCCATAGGAACTACACTTCCGTACGTTCCAGAACATAAAGCGAGTGCTTTTTTAGGGACGAGCTATAAAGGCTGGCAACTGAATGGAAATGCCAATTTCACAGGAACAAGGTTCACAATTGGTCAAACCGAATTGGAGAGTTTCACGCTTTTCAATCTGACAGGCTCTAAAAAAGTGCAGTTTAATGCAATCCAACTGCAATTAGGTGCAAATATATTCAATGTCTTAAATACAGAATACCAGAATTGGGAAGGGTTTTACATGCCAAGAAGAAGTTTCGAGGTTTTTGCCCGTCTCCAAATCTAATTTTTTTAACTCAATTTTCTTATTATCTATTTTAAACAAAAAGTACAATGTTCAAATTTTTAAGATTTACAGTTTTCGCATTCCTAGCAGTTTCGCTTTTCAGTTGCGATGATGACGAGCCAGGTTTACCTGCTTTTCCAGAAGAAGGCTTTACAAATGGTGTTTTTGTAATCAATGAAGGGAATTTTGGTACGCCAAATGGTTCAATCAGTTTTTATGAGCGAGATTCTATGCGAGTTTCCTCAAAAATTTTCCAGACGGTTAATAACAAAATTGTTTTGGGAGATGTGATTCAGTCAGTAAATATTTTCGATGAAAAAGGATTTATTGTGGTAAACAATAGCAATCGAGTTGAAATTGTAGAAGCAAAGACGTTCAAATCTTTGGCTACACTTACCAATGTTCGCAATCCAAGATACTTAACAAAAGTATCTGAAAACCAAGCTTATATCAGCAATTGGGGGAATTTCGGAAGCATTCCTGCTTATGTTTCTGTGTTGGATTTGACAACAAACACAATCATAGACTCAATTGGAAACACCAGCTTCACAGGATTGGAGGAAATAGCAGTAAAAGACGGAAAGGCTTATGTTTCAAATAACTTTGGCTCTACAATTTCGGTAATTAATGTGAATACAAACACTGTGGAGAAGCATATCAAGGTTTTTGATACACCTAAAAGTGTAAAATTAATCAATAATGAAATTTGGGTATTGTGTAAAGGTTCTTCTGGAGTGAGTTTCAGTGATCCGAATGATGATACACAAGGCGGATTGGTTAGAATTAGTACAGTTTCTGACACCGTAGAGCAAACTTTGCCTATTGGAAATATTGGACAACATCCTGGAATTATGGAAACAGATGGTACTTCAATTTTCTATACTTTTGATAGCAAAACTTACAAAATGGAAACTACAGCTTCTGCTTTGCCAACTTCGGCACTAATCAGCAGTAGTTTCTATGGTTTGGGAATTGACTCGAAAACGGGTAATATCTTTGGTGGAAATGCCAATGGGTTCACAGCAACAGGAACAGTAGATATTTATAACTCTACTGGTACTAAGTTGAATACATTCCAATCAGTTGGGATTGGTCCAAATGGTTTTGTATTTGTGGATTAAGTAGCATTTCAAAACCCATCTAGCTCATGTTATGTAGCTTTAGTGAAAGGAATTAAATAACTTACTCTATTATATTTGTTTCTTTTTGGTCTATTCTTCGTTAAAAATATTATCCGTAGCGATGCTATGCCTACTATTTTTGTCCCAGCGGGGAACCGCTAGACTAGCTAACGTAGCCCGACCTCAAAAATAAACTGCGATAATGGCGCACTTTATTTAATTCCTTTCACTTAGGAACGGGGAATAAATAAATGCGTGTTTTGTCGCAGTTTATTTTTGAGGCTAGTTTAGGCAAAAAAGTTTTGCATAGCACCGCTACGGCACACTTTTTTAACGAAGAATAGCCCAAAAAGAAACAAGAGAAAGTAGCATCTTATTTAATTTCCGTTCCTTAGGTTAAACCTTTCTTAAAATTGACTTGTAGATTACATGGTTAATTCAATCCTTCAAAATCAAGAAAATCATCTTGGTAAATCTTACAAACTCTGTTAATCTTGGTATAATTTGTACTTTTGTAGGAAGCCAAAAACCACACCTCAAATTAACAGAATGATTCCAGACTGTAGCCGTTCCGAAGAGAATTATCTCAAAGCGATTTATTCACTTTCTATCCGAAAAGAGAAAGTGATTACCAACGATATTTCCGAAAAACTTTCTACAAAACCTGCCAGCGTGAGCAATATGCTCAAAAAATTGGCTGAAAAAGAATTTATTTCCTACGAGAAATATCACGGAGTGTATTTGACGGAAATGGGAAAAAAAATTGCCATTATCGTGATGCGGAAACACCGACTTTGGGAGACTTTCCTGATGGAAAAATTAGGTTTTGCTTGGGATAAAGTACATTTAATTGCCGAGCAGTTGGAACATATAAAATCGGAAGAGTTGGTGGAAAGGCTCGATGATTTTCTGGAAAACCCCAAATTTGACCCGCATGGCGCACCCATTCCCGATAAATTTGGAAATATTGCCATCGCCTCGTACAAAGCTCTTGCGGAAGTGGAACATGGCAGTTGGGTCACAATAAAACGAGTAAAAGGAGGCGAACCTTCATTTTTGAAATATTTGGACAGAACGGGAATTCAGCTCGAAACAAAAGTATTTGTAGAAGAGCGATTTGAATTCGACCAGTCAATCATGCTCAAATTCGAGAGTGGAACAACACTTCAAGTTTCGGAACAAGTGGCGAAAAACTTGATGGTGGAAATTGGAAATGGGAATAAATAAGGAGAGATTTTTTCGTCATGTGTTTTTGGGAGAAAGTGGAATCATTCCCAACAAAATTCGGAAAAGAAACAATCCTAAGTTTATCACTCATCATTATTAGCTCGCATCATACATTTGGAATTGTATATTAAACCCTTCAATTTTTGATGAAAGTCTAGAAAATGGGAATTCACCACTACTAGCACCGTTTCCATTATCGAAATATATTTCTTCCATTTTATAAATGTGTATGACTTATTAATTCTTGAATCTCCACATTCAACAACTCTTCCAACGCCTTTTCATTCTTCCTAATCTTACGTCTGTGGGAAGAGAATTTCCAAGTAGCTAGTTTCATTTTCTCTCCGAAACTTTGGTCAGATTTCAAGAATAAGTCTTTGAAGCGGAATAGCGAAGTGCTTTCGAGTACTTCCGAGCATTTTACATAGACGATATTGAGCGATTTCCTTTCGAGTAAATCGGCAACTTCTTCGGCATTTACCAAGGAGGAGACACACAAAACCATGTTGGGATTGTTAAGTGTCATTTTTTGTGGCGAGAGTGTGGTTTGCCAATTGGCGTGAACGATTGAGCGCATCACCGAGTCGCCTTGGTCAGATTGGATGGAGTCGGAAAGTGGTTGGTCAGAGTGGAAAGAGACTTTCATATCGCCTTTTTCCATCAGCTTATATAAATGATACATTCCGTCTTTGTAGGCATCGAGCAGTAATCTGCTGTAGGTATCGGAAGGCGTGGCAAATTCTTTATAGAAACTTCCGTGGAAGTAGATATGCGAGGCAAACGGATTGATGGTTTCAGGCATTCTTACCACCAATTCCCTGTTTTTTGCATAAATCTTCCAGACAATTCTTCGTACATCATCGCCAGATTCAAAGTTTTTGTAGTTCAGCAAATCGCCATCTACTCGTTTGAGTTTTTTGATTCGCTGTGTCATTTCCTCCGATTTACTTGGCGGAATTTCCATTTCCTCATCTTCCTGATTTTTAGGTTGCACAAAGAACGAACTTTTCTTCTGCACCAAAAGTGGCAAGGAAAAGAGTTGAAAAATATCTCGGAAAGTAAGCAACACAGAATCAATTTCGTAAATCTGTCGGTGTGGCAAATAGATTTTTTTTTCTGCTTTCTTCGCTCCAAACCAATGAATCCAGCTGTTGGCTCGCAAAGAGATTTCCTCACTCTGCTGTTTGTCTTCAAAAATCAGTCTTGCTTTGGCGAATCCTAAAAAGGGAATTAAGATATTGGGTAAATCGAAGGAAACGCCCACATAACCTGCTCGCTTCACATTTTGGTCAATGTTCACTTTCAGCAATCCTGCTTTCTTATTCCGATTGACGAGGTAATAAATCCAACAAAACAGGGCGGAAAATATGCCTACTGAAAACACCAGCCCAGCAAAAACTAGCACAATCCAACCAAACAATTTTAGGTAAAGCTCAAAGGTGGAGTCGGGTTTTCGGTAGTTTTCGGTAATGAACCAATAGCCCAGAAATACGGCAATTCCCAGAACCACTAAGTTCCAGTTGATGGGAACAAAGCGGATATAATATTGAAATTGGCTAAGGAAACTTGGTTTTTCAGCTGTGGCTTTCATAGGAAAATAAGAAAAAGGAGGAAAGAGAAAGGAAGAAAGAGTCGAGCATTTTTCTATAGAAATTGACTATTTATTGCCCAATATCAAAGCAAAGATGATTAATTAACAACTTATGTTTACACAAGTTCAATCCTTTTTCATTGCTCTTTTTCTTTTCTCCAATCATTTAACTGACGAATTTAATTTTAATCTGATGTTATGGCAAATTCGGGGCAATTAAAAATCATTAAACAGACTTTGACTTTACAAGCCAACTGAAATAACAAAAAAATCACATTCAATCTTGATTGATTCATAGTAAAGTGTACTACCTTTGCAGTACAAAACATAAAATAAAAACGTTATGAATAAAAAAATACTAATTATTCTTTTGGTCGGATTTTTTACATTCACTTCTTGTCAAGAGGAAATTTCCCCAAAACCACCTGTAAGCACAAGTGGAAATTCGGGTGGAGATGGAGATAATGCTGGCGGTTCAGATGATGATGGAGGGGGAGACGATGACGGTTCTGGTGGAGATGGAGATGATAATGGAGGCTCAACTGGAGGAGCTGAGGGTAGTTATGGCGATTATTGCAATCAGGACAGCTTGCCTGCGGGAACGGATGCTTCTCATACAGTTTCTTCTACTTATCAGAATTGTTTTTCTGTAATGGATGAAAATACGTTCGATGTGGTAACTTGGAATATCGAGAATTTCCCTGTTGCTGGAGCAACCACAATCAATCATGTAGAAGATATTATTAAGAATCTATATGCCGATGTAATTGCCGTGCAGGAAATAAAATCTG
>JBLIFI010000243.1:0-7410 GCA_047633715.1 Flammeovirgaceae bacterium | reverse complement strand
AACATAAAACAATGGCAAAAGAATATGCAAGCATGCGCAACATCAAATTCTTACTGAATGAAGTTCATTCAGTAGAAGATGTTCTGAAATACGAGCGATTTTCGGCTTACGATACTGAATCGGTAGAAATGTTGATTGATGCCGCCAAGCAAGTGGGCGATGTCCACATGTTTCCTTATTTGGAGGAAATGGACAAGCATAGCGTAGTTTATGAAAACGAAAGCGTGAAAGTCCACCCGAAAGTAAAACCACTTTTACAGGCTTTGGCAGAAGGAGGCTGGATTGCCGCCAAAGCGCCCGAAGAACATGGCGGAATGGATTTGCCCACAATTGTAGATGTGGCGGCACAATTCATTTTCGCTTCGGCAAATAATGGCGGAATGACTTTCGCAGGTTTGACTGCGGGAGCCGCCAACTTGATTCTTTCTTTCGGAACGGAGAAGCAAAAAGCGGAGTTTTTGCCTGATATGTTCGGAGGAAACTGGCAAGGAACCATGTGTTTGACTGAACCAGATGCAGGAAGTTCACTTGGAGATATTTCCACTTCGGCAACTCCACAAGAAGACGGTTCTTATAAAATCCAAGGGCAGAAAATTTTCATTTCTGGTGGAGATGGAGATGCTTTCGGGAATATTGTAAACATGGTCATTGCCCGAGTGAAAGGCGCACCTGCTGGCGCAAAAGGAATTTCCTTATTCATTGTTCCACAAAAAAGGAAAGATGCTGATGGAAACTTGATTGCCAATGATGTTACGACTGCTGGTGTTTTCCACAAAATGGGACAGAAAGCAAATCCTGCTTGCCACTTGATTTTTGGCGAAAAAGATGACTGCATGGGTTACATGGTCGGACAAGAAAATCGAGGTTTATCGCACATGTTCCAAATGATGAACGAGGCGAGATTATCAGTAGGAATTAGTGGAGCGGGAACGGCTTCAACTGCTTATTATGCTTCTTTGGAATACGCCAAAGAACGTCCGCAGGGCAGAAGGCTGAACAGTAAAGACATGACTCCCAATCAAGTACCAATTATTCAGCACCCAGATGTGCGAAGAATGTTGTTACTCCAAAAAGCGGTTGTGGAAGGCTCATTAAGTTTACTTTTCGAGTGCGGAAAATTGACTGATTTATCTCACGTAACCGAAGGCGAAGAGAAAGAAAATAACTCTTTATTGCTCGATTTACTCATTCCAATTGCCAAAACCTACCCAACAGAAATGGGAATCCAATCGGTAAGTGCGGGAATGCAGGTTTTGGGTGGTTATGGTTATTGCAAAGATTTCTCATTAGAAATGCTTTACAGAGATGTCAGAATCATGACCATTTATGAAGGAACTACGGGAATTCAGTCACAAGATTTATTGGGCAGAAAAGTAACCATGAAAGGCGGAAAAGCCTTAATGCTACTCGCTCAGGAAATCAGCAAAACCCTCAACGAAGCCAAAACTTTCGATGATTTGAAAGGCGCAGGCAAACAACTCGGTACAGAGCTTTTAGCCATGCAAAAGGTAACAGGCTATTTGTTGGATTTCGCTAAAGCTGGCGATGTGGAGCGTTTCCTAGCCGATGCAAACATCTTTATGGAAATGGCAAGCACCATCGTAATTGCTTGGCAATGGATGAAACAAGCCGTAATTGCCAAACAAAAATTAGTTGGTGGTGGACTTTCTACTGACGAAGAGCATTTCTATGAAAGCAAGATTCACACTTTCCGCTATTTCTACAACTATGAGTTGCCAAAAACTGCTGGCTTTGCCACTATTCTTCTGAAAGCAAAAGATGTGACGGTCATGGCAGAGAAGGAATATATAGTTTGATTTGCAAATGAGTTTTATTGAAGAAGCACCTCTAATTGATTTTAGAGGTGCTTCGTTCGCTTTATGACTAGATGCTTAATTGTTTTATAGATATTTCTTATGTTATGTATAGATAAGTTAGATTGTAACTATCAGAATCAGTCTATACTTTTGCATTATATTTAATTACAGAACTTAAAAAATTAACAAAATAATGGCAATTACAGGAAAGAAATTCCCAAGTCTTGACGTACCAGCAATGAACGAGATGGGTGATACCATCCATATCAACGTATTGGAAGAAGCAGTTAACAAGAACAAGAAAGTATTACTTTTTTGGTATCCTAAAGATTTCACGTTTGTCTGCCCTACTGAGCTTCACGCTTTTCAGGCTGCTCTTGGTGAATTCGAGAAAAGAAATACAATTGTAATCGGTGCTTCCTGTGACACAGCAGAAGTCCACTTTGCTTGGTTAAACACTGAGAAAGACAATGGAGGTATCGAAGGAGTTACCTATAACTTATTGGCGGATAGCAACAGAAACTTGGCTTCTACATTAGGTATTTTAGACGCAGAAGATAAAATGGATGAGTTGACAGGAAAAACAATGAAAGTAGGTGACAATGTTACTTACCGTGCAACCTATTTAATTGACGAGGAAGGAACAGTATTCCATGAGGGAGTCAATCATATGCCTGTCGGTAGAAACGTAAACGAATTCTTGAGATTGATTGATGCTTATGCACACGTTCAAAAGAATGGCGAAGTATGTCCTGCTAACTGGGAAGAAGGAAAAGAAGCAATGTCTGCCAACAGAGATGGCGTAGCAAGCTACCTAAGCACAAACTAATAGTTTCATACGAAGTGGCTACCAATGATTTTCGGAAGCCACTTCGTACCATCCTAATTTTTTTGACTAAAACTGAAACCACAAAAATATGTTCAAGGTACTAGAAAGTGACTCACTCGAAAGTGTAGTAAAGGAGAATGATACCGTATTGGTACAGTACTCTGCTGGTTGGTGTGGAAATTGCCGAATCATGAAGCCTAAATTTAAGAAAATGGCAGCAGAGCATGAAGGTATTCCATTTTTAATGGTAGATGCTGAGAAGTTTCCTGCTTCCAGAAAATTAGCAAATGTAGATAACTTACCTACTTTTGCCGCCTTTAAATCAGGTGAACTTGTAAATCAAATCCAAACAAATAAGTTAGATTCATTAAAAACATTCGTAGATGAGACTACCAGTAATTAAGCATATCCACGAATTTATAAAAGAATATGATCAGGATTATGTGATTGAAGCCGTAGAACTAATAGAACACCTGACAGAAAGCGAAGCATTGAAAGATGAGGAGCTAGATGTATTGGGAGAAATGCTCTCAAATATGCACGGAGCATTAGCTGTTCGAGAAATGGTAAAGGAAGGGAAATCTGAAAAAGAGGCGATGAATGATTTCATGAAAAGAGTCATGGGATCCATTGACCGATAAAAATAGATACTTTTTACAAGGGGAAGCGCATGTAACCTGAATACTGTCTAAGTTGAAAATTCATATATTTATCACTTGGGAACGGAAATTAAACAAAATGCTACTTTTTCTTGTGTTTATTTTTGGTCTATTCTTCGTTAAAAATCTCGCCATAGCGATGCTATGACTGCAATTTTTGCTCGGGGCACGTTGCCTAGATTAGCCTCAAAAACAAAGTGCAATAAAATAGTAGATTATTTATTTCCCGTTCCTTAGACATTTATTATGATGACTCCAGAAGAAATTGCAGAGACGCAAAGCAAAGCCGTTTAAGAACGGCAAACAGACGGATTCGTAAGTATTCCCTCCTGAAAGGAAAAAGATGTAACGGTAATGATGGAGCAGGAATATATAGTTTGATTTGCAAATGTGTAAATTTGAGAATTTGTAAATAAAGAAGTGTTATTTGTAGGTCGCTCTTCCCAGAGCGGCCTTTTTTTAAAGTCAAAAGTATAATAAGAGATTACCAAGATTGATTTTGTAGTGCGAGATTACCTTCTCGCACAAGCGTAGGAACAATGAAGAATAGATGGACAAGCTAATTGCGATAACATCAAATCTATTACAAAATTCTTCTGGGAAGAAGAATCTATAAAACCTAAAACAGTTTATTATGCACTTTATAGACGAAAAGCCATTCGCACCTTATTTCATTTTCATCAAGGGTATCAATGAGATGAATGATAAGGATGTTTTAGAGCTGTTGGATTTGGGAAAAGGCAACTTAGTTGAAACGACTGAAGCAGAAGATGGAGAATATCTTGATGATGAGAATTGTACCTACATTTACAAATGTAGAAATTGGGTTCATATCATGGACAGCTGGTTCTATTCGCTTTACCATTCCCAAAAACTCAGGAGTAGAATTGAAGAATTAGGGAAAAGCTATGAAATCTTCACTTGTTCCGTTGGAGATTCTGATAGGTCTTTTGATTTCCGATATTTCAAGAATGGGGAAAAAGTCCGAGAATATATTGTGGATTCGCCAAACTACAATGACCAAATTGTGAGAATTGATTTCGGCTCGGCTTTAAGTTCAGAAAAAGAAGCATTACAAAAAAAAGATGAGTCAGATACAGTTTTACATATCGCAGAATCATTAGGAGTCCAACTTCCAAAATCTGCTGAAGGAATTAAATGTTATAAATTGGAGGGGTTGGATTAAGAAGGCTCATTTCCGTGATGCAAGGCTTGCAAGTCCTACATCACAAATCAGACCTAACATCAACTCCTCGCAAGCTCATCATCTTCCCAAATTCTATTAAATCATCCCAATATTCTTTTTGGAAGATAAACCCTTTGCGTTTGCCATTATAGTGAAATTTGACCTCAAACCGCATATTTCCTCTACGTATAGGCGACCTCTTTAGCTGTATTCCAGTAATTTCATCAATCTTAAACTGATGAAATTTACTCTTCATATATTTATTTTCTATATAAACCCATTCGCTGTCCAAACCAAGATTATTCTGCCACTTGGCAAAATGATAAAGATTGAAAATGGCTACTATCAGAAAGAATAATAGAAAGAATAAAAATGCGCTATTAAAGAAAGACAAACCAATAGTAACGGCTATTGATGTGGCTGATGTCCACAATTCTAAATAATCGATTGGGTGTTCTATCCAGCGAATGACTGCTCCTTCAGCGTTGTTTTGGTTGGAACTCATGGTTTGAATTTACGCATTAAGGCTTGAAAGAAGTTCAATTTAGGATTCCAACCTTTTATTGGTGCAGGAACTTGAGACTTTAAAAAATCAAAATATTTTGGGTCATCATGCTGGAATATTTTACTGCTTTTTAAGTCATAGGCTCGTAAAAGGTTTTCGGTAGCTTGTTCCAAATTACCTAATTCAAAGTGAGATTGCCCTTTTCTTAAATGATAAAATGGATTTCCTACTGAATCTGGGAATTTAACCAGTATTTCAAGAATTCCCAGGCAGCTTTCAAATTCTCCTGTTAGGAAATAAACATCAGCCATCGTCATGAGTATCCAAGTTGAAGCTCCGTACTGATTTTTTGGGTTGGGAATCAAATTATAGGCAGTCCAATAATCTCTTACTGCTTCATCATAATTTTTAACACTTGCTTTCTCATCTCCAGAAGTACAGAGTCTTTGAATTATGTGATATGTATAATCTTCTAATTCCGTGTTTAAAATTTTCTCATTTTCATCATCGCATTAACCAATCCTCAAATCAACACATCAATAACTTTCCACCGCTTCTTTCAACTGCTTCAAAATTCCTACTCGTAAAGTTTCTGGTTGGAGAACTCTCACGGAAGAACCAAATCCCAAAATCCAGCTTCTCAATTCATAATTATTTACCAGTTTCAGCGATACTTTAAATTCATAATCATTGTCTTCCAAAATGCTCAGAGAATGGTGAATTGGTTGGGCTTTAATGTAATTCCCTTGCTGTGGCGAAAATCTCAGAATAATTTCCTCAGGTTCTTCATTGAGTGCGGTAATTCCATAACAGCTTTCAAAGAAATTCTCTGCATTGAATTTCACATCTTCGGCAGTTACAAAATCGTATCGTTTCTGCACGGTAAAGCCTTCAATTCTGTCAATCCCGAAAGTTCTAACCTGCTTTCTTTCCTCTGCGTAGCCTGTCAAATACCACAGATTCTTGAATTCTTTCAGTAAATAAGGATGCATCGTGTAAGTCTGCGAAGTTTCCGATCCAAACTTCTTGTATTCTATTTGCACAATTGATTGGTCGGAAATCACCTTAATCAAATCACTCAAAGTATCTTTTCCTTTGTAATAAGGCGATTTATCAATTTGAATAAACTTGTTGACTGCTCGGTAATTTTTATTGAATCGCTTTGTGAGTTCCAAACCATCCAGCACTTTATCTACCGCATCAGAAAATTCATTGAAAATGGGCATAAACTTGAACTCCTCTAAGAAGGTTTCCACGAAACCCAAGGCAACCAAATGTTCTTCATTCAAATTCACCGACATCAGTTTGAAATTCGGATCGGTGTAGAAATAGCCTTTCTCTCGCTTGCTGTATTTGATGGGTGCATCGAATTCCAACCGCAAAGCTGCCAAATCTTTCTCAATAGTTGAGATGGAGCGCACTCCAAACTGGTCTTCGCAAGAATCCAATATTTCCTGAATACTCGGATAGGGTTTCTGCTTGTTCCGAATCATTTTATCAATGAGCATATAGCGAAAAAAAGCGAGTTTGCTACTAGGCATTTTGGTTGGATTTTGAGGTGGAAAGTTGATTTCCCAAGTTTGGAAACCAGTTTAATTTGTTTGTCTTTCCCCAAAAATAGCGAATCAAACCGTAAGGTATTTACGGAGTGAAATTTAATATGAAAATAAGGAAATGTTAGAATTGGGAATTGAGCCTATAATCGGTTTCCTGAAAATGAATATGGATTTACAGCTTCATAATTCAACAATATCTTCTGTATAAATAGATTGGAGTCTTTCCAGATTCGATTCAGATATCAGTCTATCTGTGAGGTCTATATATTCTATGCTAGAATTAAATGGAATCTTTGTTGGCAACTCCAACTCAGGATAAGGCCAGTATTTTGCCCCAATAATATCTTGAATCATTTCTTCGCTCCAGCTAAAGTCTAGTCTCAGGTCTTCTAGGGCATCCATCTTGAAAACCGCCTCTGGAATTGATTTCAACCAAGAGTTATTAAAATAAATCGCCTTTACTTTGTCTAAAGTCTGTATTTCATCAGAAATATGAGTGATGATCGTGTTCTCAAATCGGATTTCTTCTAAGTTAGAAGCCTTTGAAATATTGCTGCTGATGCGAAATGGCACATCGCTAATAGTTTGGAAATAGCGCAGATTGGGGCAGTTTTCAATTATGGGAGGAATGGAAGACAACAAGCCTTTCAAACGCAAATACGCCCATTTAGAATTTGATTTAGGAACGTGTGGAAGTATTTTATATTTCCCCTCTAGTGTAAGTACTTTTAGCTTAGGAACGGAAATTAAATAAGATGCTACTTTCTCTTGTTTCTTTTTGGGCTATTCTTCGTTAAAAAAAGTTTGCCGTAGCGGTGCTATGCCAAACTTTTTTGCCTAAACTAGCCTCAAAAATAA
>JBLIFI010000242.1:0-7433 GCA_047633715.1 Flammeovirgaceae bacterium | reverse complement strand
CTGCTAATCGACACCAATCGCCAACCATTACGCCTTGCTCATTATCGTAATTGGCAAAACTGTCATCGAAATCATTTCCCCACGGATATTTTTTTTTGGACAAACCTCCTCTGGCCGCATATTCAAATTCCGCCTCGGTAGGAAGTCGATAACCATTTGCTTTTGGATTTCGCTTCCATTTCGGATGATTCCAGACATCATAGCCTTCCACTTTCTCATAGACAGATTGCAGGCCTTCTTTGGCACTTCGCCAATTGCAAAAATCAATGGCATGGTACCAATTCAAACCCGTAACTGGCTGTGAATCTTGATTATAAGTATCGTATTTCCAATAAGCAGATTTATTTCCGCCTTCGGCAACATATTTCTTGAAATCTGCATAAGTAATAGGCGTTTCATCCATGTAAAACGCTGGTATGGAAATCTTGCGAACAGGTTTTTCATCCTCAAATCCTTCTTCGCTTCCAAGTTGCGAACTTCCTTTCGGAATCAAAACCATTGGTTTCATTCCCACAATTCTGGAAGGAGTTTTAAACTTGATTTCTATTTCTTCTGGAGTGGATTGACAAGCTGCAGTCAGCAGAATGCTCAAGAAAACAAATAATTGAAAACAGGAAGTGAAATACTTTGGGAAAGTCATATTTGAAGCTAAAATTTAACGAACATCAAATATCTGTAAATTTTCTTTCAAAGTTTGTATTTATACTATTTGTAGCTTCTTCTTCCTTGAAGAACAAGCCTTTTCGGCTGAATTTAGCAATTCTGTGAGAATCAACTGTATAGAAATATGTTGAGATTGCTCTCGAAATATATAGCGCATTTTTCATAGCTCTTTTATTCCTCTGGGAAGAGGAACCTACGGAACTACAATTACTTTCAAATAAAGTAAAATTTTGATTCTTATTGAGGTTTTTATATTTCACCCACGAAAATTGAACCTGCAATCACCACATTAATAAATACATCATCAAATCAAACTTTATCTATTGAAGAAAATCAACAGAAACGGAACAATGAAAAAAGTAACAATCAAATAAACGAATCCGATAGCTCTGTTTTTGGTAGTTGCCATGCCCATTTTTCTTGCCAAATTCAATGGAATTTTGCGGAGGGCAGGAATTGGGAAGAATATCAAAATCCCAATCAAGTTGATGAAAACATGTGCCACACTTAAACTAATTGCCGCTTCCGATTTAGAGAAGGCAGCAATCAGCGCGGTTACGGTTGTTCCCAAGTTTGCACCCATCAGAAAACAGAAAGAATTATCCAAGGTGATTTTCCCTTTGGCAACTAAAGGCACTATCAATGAGGAAGTTACAGAACTAGATTGCACTCCGCTAGTAATGACTGTTCCCCAAGCCAAGGACTTAATTGGGCTTCCAAAAAATATCTGATTCATTCGTTTTTTGTAAGTTCCAATCAGAATTTTGTTGATGAAATTGGCAAAAAACTTCAGCGAGATGAAAAGCAGAATCATAGAAATTACCAACGCCAACCAAGGAAAACCTTCAACCTGAGCAAGCAAAGAACTAGAGAGCCATTTGATAGGAAAAAGGTTACTAGTGATTGTGTTGAACAGCTGACTTTCCACTTCCTGTTGGGCAATCCATGAACCTGCCACATGAGAGGTTTCGGAGAGGAAACCTGTGAAAAGTTGCAAAGGGAAAAGCAGAAGAACTGTGAAAATATTGAAGAAATCATGCAGAATGGATGCTGCAAATGCTTTTCGGAATTCGCTTTTATCCGAAATGTGCCCCAAAGCAACCATGCTGCTCGTTACCGTTGTTCCAATATTTGCGCCCATCACAATGGGAATCGCAGCTTCCAAGGTAAGCGCTTCTGTGGCGACCAAGGCCACTAACATAGACGTAATTGTAGAACTGCTTTGTAAAATAGCCGTTGCCAAAAGCCCAATAAAAAGACCTACAAACGGATTAGAAGTTGCCTCCAAAATAGATTTTACGGTTTCTTTACCCAACAGTTTGAAACTCCCGCCCATTGTTTCCAATGAGAAGAGGAATAATGACAGAATCAAAATGACTACAAGACAATTTTTAACTATTTCGACTGCTTTTCCCTTCATAGAGAACCCTTCTAAATTAAGCACATTGTGCTATTTACTATTTTTGTGTTTACCTTAAAAAAAACGTTGAAACTGAATAAAACAACATTTAAGTCAGACTATTTACATTTGTATTTTTGGAAAGCGCAAATCTAAATATCTTAGGCACACCTATGGCTTCTGTCGGATTAAGAAATAGTTAAAGTTACCCATCTATCATAGCCAAAAGACACGATAAATTCACACAAACATTCAATCCAATCAAAAAAAAGGCAGCTATTGAAGTAGTATTACCTACTTCATACTACCAAAAAAAATACTCAAAATGAACAATTTAAGAAAATCGGTTTTTCTACCTTCTTTTCTTCTGCTACTCGCCTCTGCCATTGCCAGTATTCTCATTCCAGAATCATTTTTAAATGCTACAAAATCTATCAATAACTGGATTTTACAACATTTCGATTGGCTGTTCTCTTGGGGAACATTTTCTTTCCTCGTTTTACTGGCAATTTCCTACTTTTCCCCATTGGCAAAAATCAGGATTGGAGGGAAAAATGCCAAGCCAATTTTGAATAGATGGCAATGGTTTTCCATTACACTTTGCACCACAATTGCCACGGGAATTCTGTTTTGGGGAGTTGCCGAACCCGTGTTTCATTTACATAGTTCGCCAGAAGCTATTGAGAACAAAAGCGTATTTTCCATGTCCACTTTATTTATGCATTGGACAGTTACGCCTTATGGAATTTACACGATTGCAGGCCTAGTTTTCGCTTTGTGTTTTTACAATCTGAAGCAACCATTTACGGTCTCCACCTTGCTTTATCCGCTTTTGAAAGAAAAGTCTTATGGCTTGGCAGGTAAAATCACAGATTCGATTTGCCTTTTTGCTTTGGTGGCAGGAATGGCAGCCTCTTTGGGTGCGGGTATTCTCTCTATTTCGGGTGGATTGAGTAAATTTCTGTCCATAGAATCAGGTTCGTTACTTTATGGTTTGGTTGGGTTATTCATAGTCTTGGCTTTTGTAATTTCTGCTTCCACAGGCTTGCAGAGAGGAATTAAGCTACTTTCTTCCTTGAATATTAGATTGTTTTTTGCTCTTGGTATTTTCGTTTTCCTAGCGGGTCCCACCTGGGAAATCCTCCAAATTGGAGGAAGTGGTTTTTTAGATTTCATCAAGAACTTCTTTTCTCGCTCTTTGAGTTTGGATTCTGACTTAGACGATGGTTGGATTCAGAGTTGGACAGTCTTTTACTGGGCAAACTGGTTGGCTTGGACTCCAGTTACTGCATTATTTTTAGGCAGAATTTCCCTCGGCTATACCGTTCGGGATTTTATTCATTTCAATCTTTTGCTTCCTTCTTTATTTGGCGGAGTTTGGATGCTTATTTTCAGCGGAACAACCATTATTATAGACAATCAGAACGATGGAACTCTCAATCAAGCACTTACTGAAAATGGCCCAGAATCCATTATGTATCAAATTTTGGAATACTTGCCATTTACAGGAATCATGACTGTCATCATTCTGATTATTATTTTCATCTCCTATGTTACTGCAGCCGACTCCAACACTTCTGCCATGTCTGCAATGAGTGTCAAAGGTATTTCCCAAGATAATCAAGAAGCTCCTTGGGTTTTGAAAGCTATTTGGGGAATTTTGATTGGTACAATCTCTTGGATTATGATTTCCTTTGCGGGAATTGATGGCATCAAAATGATTTCCAACCTAGGTGGTTTCCCCGCACTTTTTCTTCTCATTCTGGTTGGAGTTGGCTTGATTAAGCTAATGCTTAATTGGAGAGATTTGGAGTAAAGAATCAGATTTGAGAGATAGAATAAAGCTCATCGCTATCTTTATAAGGCAATTAATATATACAATTTTCTCTATAAAATTTACTTGAAAAAACAGAGTTCTCTTTTTGAAACAGAATCCAAATGCAATTCAAGATTTTCAACGAAATTTTTAATATTGTTCCGTTCTAAAATACATTGGCGGAACAGGAATCTATCTTTCAAAATCCCATTCATTCTTTCAGCCAGTACATTTTTCCAGCAATCACAAGCATCAGTCGTGGATAAACCATCTTGTTATCCGTCACCTTATTGAAACAAGAAAGGGCGAATCCATTACAGATTCGCCCTTCTTACTGATTAGTTAACCTAATCTATTACTTAACCATAATCCTTTTCGCTAAAGATTCTTTACCATCAGCTACTTTCACAATATAAATACCTGTTGGTAAAGTAGGAATTGTAAATGCTTTCTCAACTAGGAACTGTCTCTTAATTTTCATAGAAGAGTTGAATACCTCTCTGCCCATCAAATCAAAAATTTGAACTTGTGTTTTCTCAGAATTCACAAATCCTTGAAGTCTAATATTCAATTCTTGATTATTGACTGGGTTTGGATACAATGTCATGCTTAATGGAATTGTTACACTATTCCCATCTCTGAAAAATCGTACTTCAATCACTCTTGAGTAAGCAAATCCTCCATCGAAATCTACTTGCTTGAGTCGGTAATAATTTATTCCAACTATTGGCTCTGTATCAAAAGATTGGTAATTGATTCTCAATTTGGAATCTCCGTTTCCTTCCACTCTACCAATCTCAGAGAAGCTATTATCTCCTCCTAACTTTTCAATGATAAAGTGACTGTTATTGATTTCTATGGCAGTTGCCCATTGCAATTCAATGACTTCCTCGTTTTGGAATCCTTCAAAGGAAATTAATTCTACTGGTAAAGGAGTAAGTAACGTATCGGTTGACCCGAAAGTTATGAAGTTCTCACTAAAGCCTAGAGGAATACTTAATGCAGAACCATTTGTAGTATTTCCAGAAAATCCACCATCTATATCCAATCTATCCCATCTTGAATTAACATCGTCATAAAATGCAAGGAATAAATTATTTGTACTTTGAATGTCTGAAGATCCATTCCAGTAGGGTTCTAATTTTGCTTCTGTTCCATCAGAGCCTAAGTTTCCATCATTCACTCTCCAGTATTCTCTTAAACTCGTTCTTTGGAAGTTACTTGTAGGTGCTACTACATAAGGGTCATTTGGAGTTACAAAGTAATATTCTCCTTCCCACGTTTTCGTTCCTACATAATTATCTGGATTTACAATATCTAACTGTCCATAGTCTCCTTCATCTCCTAGAGGCATTCTGTAAGTTTGATTAAAATCAGATAGGATTCTTCTGAAAGGCCCATTAATATGAGTTGCATTACTTCCTCCTGTAATAGTTCCATTCTCTTTTAAAGTAAAACTATTGTTGGCATCAGTAGTAACCACTCCATTTATCAAAGTGATTGTTCTTTTTACTTCTACATCGTCATTACCAGCATTTACTACCGTGAAACCTGCGCTATTATTGAAAGTCAAATTATTGAAATCAGCACTAGATGCATCTGTAAAAGCGCCTGTAATAGACTGCAAAACTGTTCCTGTCAATGAGATAGTTGCCGTACCAGATCCAGATTTGAACTCTCCATCAAATCGAATAATATCTCCTTTTACTTCAATGTTCGTATCAAATTGATTTTCCACAATCAATGTGCCTCCATCTTGGTCAAAAGTCATATCATTACACACCAAGAAATTCTTGTTTGGAAGGTTTCTTTCGCCTTGTTCTATGAAGTTAATGTTATAGACTGCGGAGAGTTCATTCATCACAGAGTAAGTTCCCGTTCCTGAATAAGTCAAACTGCCTTTTTTAGAACAATCTGTAGCAGTTGGGAAGAACTCTTCATAATCTCCGGCAGGAAGCTTTGCATCTAATCCTGAACTCATGAGTTCTATTGTGCCTTCCCCATCTACAAAACCAAGGTTATGATTATCGGTATCTCTAATTCGTATAGTCGCACCTGCTTCAATCGTAGTCTTTCTTTGCCTAACATCAATACCTACATTACTCAAATCTAAGATAAATCCGCTTTTCACTAGAATATCAGAGCCTAGCGGGCCATTAATAGGAATTGTTGCATTTATCCACGTATCATTAGTGGTGGTATTCTCAAAAATATTTGAACCTATGCCAATTGTTGTGTATAGCTGTACAGTTGTCGGAATTGCCCCGCCACCACATAATTCTGTCAAACCTGTGTTTTCCAAAATTACCCCTGCTGTGTAAATACCCATTACATCTGAACTCATATTGGTTCCTGTAAAGTGAAATGTAATTTGCTGATTTGTTTCGTCAAAATCATCCTCAAATAAAGGTGTTTTGTCCCAGTTGCTTGATGCGTTCAACAACTTAGCAGAACCCATATTATCTATACTATATGCTCCGTTAATCGCAGTTGGTAAATCAACTACGTCATAAAAGCAATTAATTCCATCTTTAGATGCACCAGAAGTATTAAAGTCTGTAATTCCTCCTGACTTAATAATCCAATAATAATTCAAAACATTATCGAAATCATTAATTTCTGTATCACCTGGGCATGGTCCACCAGCAGTAGGATTTTGCTCAAAATCTTCTAAAATCCCCAAAGGTTTGTCATTTACTGGGCGCACTAAGAAGAAACCACTTGCACTTGTCAATCCTTGAGAATTGATTTGAACAGGTGTGTAATCTAGCTGTCCTACTGGGTAAACATAATCTTTCGCAACATTCGCTCCATCAGGAAAGAAGCGTTTCACTCCAAAATCTTTGATAGAACTGTTAGTTTGAATCATGTTGTTTATAGAGAAATCTGTAATGGCAGTAGCTCCTGTCCCGTTCTCAATGTCGGTTGCCGAAGTCAAGAATGTGATTAGGTTTCCTCCAATATCAAACTTACCTGCACTCAGCATGAGTTTTTCTGTGAAGAAGAATTCGTAGTCACTATCAATAATTCTTACATCGTTGGCATTTTTAATAACCAAAGCCCCAAAAGTACTCGCTCCAATAGATGTTCTTTGGATTGTTTGCCTTGTACTGGTATTTGCCATAATGATTCCGTGCTCAACTCCAGCGCCAACATTGGCACTTGTATGAACCGCATCATGGAAAACATCTCCCAACACCGTAAATTTGTGAGTTCCAGTAGCAAATGTACCTGCCAATATCCTCACATCATTGTCTGCTCCTCCATCAATTGTCAATTCTAAAGTCCCGTTTCCATTAGTAGTGAAATCATAGAAAAAGATATTCGATGTTCCTGTGATTTGCTTCGTATCAGTTACTGAGAATGTGGTCAGGTTCTGATTTGCATTAAATATTCCATTATTTTCTAGTACTGAACCTCCATCTGCCACATTATTGCCTCTAAAGTTCAAACCTCTTCCATTTGCATCAAAAGTAGAATTGTTATCTATTAGCAACTCTCCATCTAAACTCAATGGAATTGTGAAAAGAGTTGCTTTTGGATTGCTTGTACTTA
>JBLIFI010000241.1:0-7441 GCA_047633715.1 Flammeovirgaceae bacterium | reverse complement strand
AGCCCTTTTTTGGCAGCAATTTCCGTTCCTCTCTCGAATAATTGGTGTGTCAAGCTTTCCAATTTCTCATAATCCTTTTCTGCCACCAACCCGAAACGAATAATTCCTTGTCTGGAGATATCTTCATCGTGCCCTTTTTGCGCTTTGGTGGTTGGTGTGATAATCGGGTTTGGCAATTTTTCATTTTCCTTCAAACCGTCAGGCAACTTCACTCCGCAAAGCATTCGTTCGCCAGATTTATAGACTCGCCAAGCGTGTCCCACCAAATAACCTCGAATAACCATCTCCACAGGAAAAGTTTCGCATTTCTTGCCAACTGTTACATTTGGGTGTGGAGTGGAATGCACCCAATTGGGCAAAATATCGGTAGTTTGTGCTAAGAATTTAGCCGCCATCTGATTCAGCACTTGCCCTTTGAAAGGAATCGCTCTTGGCAAAACATGGTCAAAGGCAGAAATCCTATCGGTTGCAACCATGGCTAGGCTGTCTCCAAAAAAATAAACGTCTCTTACTTTTCCTTTGTAAACTCCTGTTTGGTTGGAGAATTTGAAATCGGTTTCTTTCAGCGCATTCATTTTGGTTGGAGTTGAAAATGGTTGATGGGAGAAGTAAAATCCTTCCATTTACTGATGGCAAATGTAAACGCTTTTGCAAAAATTACGAGAAATATAGCAGATAACTTTTTCGGTTTTGCTTGAATAATTATCCACCCCGCAAACGCTTGCCCAATAATTTCCTCACATTTTCTCTTACCATTTCAGAGAAATAATGTAATTTCAAGCAGAAGAAATTCATTCAAAGCTGAATATGGAAAAGACAACCAAATCCAAAAAGAAAAAATCGCTCAAAATAGTACAAAATGACCCTTGGCTCGCTCCTTACGAACCAACTATTGAGGCGAGGCTCACTTATTTTAAAACACTCAAAAAATCTATTGAGCAACATTATGGCTCTTTAGCAAAGTTCTCTTTGGGTCATGAGCAATTCGGGCTCAATTATGATGATAACAAGCAAAAATGGGTTTACAGAGAGTGGGCACCCAAAGCCGTTGCGCTTCATCTGATTGGAGATTTCAATAACTGGAATCGAGAATCTCACGCACTCCAACTAAAAGAAGGAGGCGTTTGGGAAATTGAAATTAGCGAGTCAATTACCCATAAATCAACTTACAAAGTGATGGTTTCCGCAAATAATGGGCAAATAGACCGAATTCCTGCCTACGCAAATCGGGTGATTCAGAATGAGGAAACCAAAGAGTTTGTGGCGCAAGTTTGGAATCCAGGAGAAGAATTTGATTGGTCTGGAGATGATTTCAATGTGAATTCAGTCAAAAACCCGCTGATTTACGAATGCCATGTCGGAATGGCAAACGAAGAACCTCGCTTGGGAACTTACCGAGAATTTGCTGATGAGATTCTGCCCAGAGTCCACAAAAATGGTTACACGGCAATTCAGATGATGGCTGTTCAGGAGCATCCTTATTATGGTTCGTTTGGCTATCATGTGTCTAGCTTCTTTGCGCCATCTTCCCGATTTGGCACTCCAGAAGATTTGAAATATTTGATAAAAAAAGCGCATGGATTGGGAATTGCCGTCATCTTAGATATCGTTCACTCCCACGCTGTAAAAAACATTTTGGAAGGTTTGAACTTTTTCGATGGAACTGATTACCAATATTTTCATGGTGGCCCGAAAGGCGACCATCCTGATTGGGATTCAAAAATTTTCAATTATGGCAAATGGGAAGTTTTGCAATTCTTGCTTTCCAACCTCCGCTATTGGCTCGAAGAATTCCACTTCGATGGCTTCCGTTTCGATGGCGTGAGTTCCATGCTTTACCACCATCACGGACATACCAGTTTCGATAATTATGGTAAATATTTCGATGCCGGAGCAGATATTGATGCGCTGGCCTATTTGCAATTGGCGAATACGGTAATCAATCAGACCAAGCCAAATACCATTTCCATTGCCGAAGATGTGAGTGGTTATCCTGGACTTTGCCGCTCTATCAAAGATGGTGGATTGGGTTTCGATTTCAGACTAGCGATGGGCTTGCCTGATTTCTGGACAAAGACTTTGGAAACTACGCAAGATGAGGATTGGAACATGGGGGATTTATGGGGCGTGCTGAACAACCGAAGAGAGAATGAGAAAACCATTGCCTATGCAGAATCTCACGACCAAGGTTTGGTTGGAGACAAAACCATCGCTTTCTGGCTGATGGATAAGGAAATGTACACGGGAATGATGGTAAAAGACCATAATTTGGCTGTAGAAAGAGGAATTGCGTTGCACAAAATGATTCGTCTTATTACCATTGCTTCGGGTGGAGAAGGTTATTTGAACTTTATGGGCAATGAATTTGGGCATCCTGAGTGGATTGATTTCCCAAGAGAAGGCAATGATTGGAGTCATCATTATGCCAGAAGACAATGGAGTTTGGCAGACAACGAAGAACTGAAATACAAGTTTTTGCACAGGTTCGATATTGCCATGGTTTCCCTAATCAAGGAACATAAAATCCTTGAGAAAGGAGCTTCGGAATTACTCAATCAAGATGAACTCAATAAAATAATAATTTTCAAGCGTGGGAAACTGATTTTCATTTTCAATTTCCACCCAAACAAATCAATTACTGATTATAAGTTTACTATGCTAAGCAAAGGAGAGTATGAAGTAATTCTCAATTCCGATGATGCTGAATTTGGCGGACATGGCAGAATTGACAGTTCAGTTACTTATCAAACAAAAAAGGGAAAAAGCCTTCAAATGTACTTGACTAACCGAACTGCCTTGGTTTTGAAGAAAAAATAGAAATATGATTGCTAGATTCATGAACTTCATAACCTCAATGAATTATTATTTTCGTTTGGCTGCTTGAAAGCAAGCCTAGCTTAAGAGTTTTGATACAGTAAATCTCAGGAACTAATTCGCTCCATAATATTCTGTTCATGATAAACCTTAATGAATCTCACATATTCTGCCTATTTTTGATTCGAATATTTTGGAAATACTTATTTAAAAGATGCTATTATGAAGAAGAATTTATGCCTATTTGGACTTGCACTTGTGCTTTTCGCTTGTGGTTCCAAATCTGAAAAAGAAGGAGAAGGAACTGATATTAAAACTGATTCTGTAGAAGTAGAAGTTGAGACAACTGACGAATCTGAGTCAATGAAATTTGATATTTTTCCTGTGGAGCACGCTACGGTGATTTTTGCTTGGGACACTACGGTTTTCTATGTAGACCCAGTTGGTGGATTGGGTGCTTTTGTTGAATATCCGAATCCTGGTTTTGTATTGGTTACAGACATTCATGGAGACCATTTTGATGCTGAAACTGTAAAACTAGTAAAAGGCTCAAACACCAAAGTAATTGTTCCGCAAGCTGTTGCCGACAAAATGAGCAAGGAAATGCAGGAAAGCGTAATTGTTTTAGGTAATGATGAAACTGCCGAATTGGATGGTTTCAAAATCACGGCAATTCCTATGTATAATTTGCGTGAGGAAGCGATGAAGTATCACACCAAAGGAAGAGGAAATGGTTATGTGATTGAACACAACGGAAACAAAGTTTATTTCTCTGGAGATACAGAAGATATTCCCGAAATGAGAAATCTCAAAGGAATTGACAAGGCATTTGTCTGTATGAATTTGCCTTACACCATGACTGTAGCTAAAGCGGCAGAAGCCGTATTAGCTTTCGCTCCAAAGGAAGTCTATCCTTACCATTACCGTGGAACAGAAGGCTTTAGTGATGTTTCTAAATTCAAAGAATTGGTAAATGCTGGAAATGCTGAAATTGAAGTAGTTCAATTGAATTGGTATCCAAACCAAGAAGTAGCTAAGTAAATTTTAGTTTTTTGAATTAAATAACCCCGATTGCTTTCTAAGGAACGGGGAATAAATAAATGCGTGTTTTGTCGCAGTTTATTTTTGAGGCTAGTTTAGCCGTTCCCGGCTGGGACAAAAGAGTTTGGTATAGCACCGCTATGGCACACTTTTTTAACGAAGAATAGCCAAAAAATAAACAAGAGAAAGCAGCGTTTTATTTAATTTCCGTTCCTAAGTGAAAGAAATTAAATAAAGTGCGCCATTATCGCAGTTTGTTTTTGAGGTCGGGCTACGCTAGCTAGTCTAGCGATTCCCCGCTGGGACAAAAATAGTAGGCATAGCATCGCTATGGATACTATTTTTAACGAAGAATAGACCAAAAAGAAACAAATATAATGGAGTAAGTTATTTAATTCCTTTCACTAAGTAATCGGGGTTATTTTTTTTGCAATTTTCTTACACAAAAATCAATTCCCAAATGGAATGAAAATATGCCGATAAGGCTCAATTCTGTTATTGAAAGCAGAAATCAGCGAAGTGTCTTTTACGTTTCCATAATATTTCTCGGCAATTTCCTCCAAGGTTTCATCTCGTTGCATAAAGTGGATTCCTTTCACAGGAATGGCAAACCAACGCTCTCCAACTACCTCGCTATACTGAATTGCCCCAGCATTATATACATTGAACCGATTGGAAAGTTGTTCCCGATTCAGCTTTTTGGAAGCATCTCGGTAAAGCCCATAAACTCGATAATTACCCGCATCGAAAGAGTCGAATTCATTTCCTATTATGCTTTTTATTCGGCTAGATTCCACTTTTTGCATGAAACCCATGCGAGCTTCCAAATCTTTGGAATGATTCAGCAAACTGTCAATTTGTATTTCGCTTGTTTTCAGTTTGCGTTCCCAGTTTGCCTTACTCGATAAAAATAGCACAGCAATAATTCCCACAAAAACTAAAAAAGCAATGAAATTTTGAGTGGAATTGCCTTGTGGTGCTTTCAGTTTATCTTTTTCAGCTACGGCAGTTTCTCTCTTTTCAAGTGGTTGGATTTCACTCAACTCGCCTGTTCCTGAAGTAACACCACCCGAATCGGCTCTGCTTAGCTCAGTTTCGTTGGATTCTATATTTTGAAACTTGTTTTCTTCGCTCATGCTTGGAGTTTTTTAGCCAGTTTGGCAACGTTTTTCTTGGAGTTGCCTACAAAAATTTCGCCATCTGTAATGAATACAGGTCTTTTCAAAAAAGTATATTCTTCTAAGATATATTTCTTGTAATCTGCTTCTTGCAAATCCATTTCCTTCAATCCTAATGCGCTGTATTTTCGAGCCGTGCGACTAAAAAGTGCTTCATAACTTCCTGCCAATATTTTCATTTCCTCTAACTGAGACTCGGTAATTTGTTCCGTCTTTATGTCCTGGTAGCTAAATTCATCTCCAATTCCCAATTCTTTGATTATTCGCTGACAAGTATTGCAAGTAGAAAGGTAATAGACTTTTTTCATTTTCTTTAGTTGTTTTTTGCGAAAATAGGCTTGATGAAACTTCAAAACAAGGTTTTAGTATTTTCTAGAAAAAAGAATGTTTTATTTTCAGAGAATAAACTTTTTAGTCAAGAAAGGGGTTTTTCTTTGGAACAGAAACAGATAAAAAAAACATTCATCGCATTATGTACAGATTATTTTTAACATCCATCATCTTTTTTCTGATGGTTTTAACAACCAATTGTGAAAAGTTCGAAACGAATCCTTATGCTATAAAATTCGATTCAGAAGAAAAAGACTTGACTGCCAAGCAACTTTCTCGCCTCACAGCCGAAATAGCACAAAATCCAACCAAAAAAATTGTAACCATTGCCTTTATCAGCGACTCTCAAAGAGCTTTAGATGAGTTTGAAGATGGCATTGACCATATCAACCAAAACGACTCGGTGGATTTGGTATTTCATGGTGGAGATATTACAGATTATGGATTGCGAATTGAATACGAAAAAATGGGAGCAGCTTTGAGACAATTGAAGAAACCATTTTTTGCCGTTTTTGGAAACCATGATGCATTGGGAACAGGCTTGTCGGGCTATAATGTAATGTTTGGCTCTACAAATTTTAGCTTCAAAGCGTGGGAAACAAAGTATATTTTCTTCAATGGCAATCATTTGGAGTTTGACTTTCTGGATGGAGAAGCTCCAAATTTTGGTTTTTTGGAGTCAGAATTAGCGGAAAACTCTAGTGATTTCGATAAGATTGTGATGGTTGCCCACATGGGCCCTTTTCATGGTGAATTCGGAGAAGATAACTCAGAACGCTATCATAATTTAATCAAGAATAATGGCAAGGTAATTTACTCTATGCACGGACATGGGCATAGTTTAATGGAAGGAGAGTTATATGGAACTGGAATGGAATATTTACAGGTAAACAATGTATTGGACAAAACTTACCATTTAGTTCATATCTACAAAGATGGAAGAGTTGTGACCGAGGAGGTTTCTTTTTAGATTCCTATTCCCTTTAATTTACTCCCAAAAAAAAGAAGAAATGAAAAATACATTGATTTATAAATACATATTATCTATTCTTTTGATTTCTAGCTCTTTAACGAGTTGGGCACAGGAAGAGAAACGGAGACCAGCAATTTTACCCGATTATGGAATTTTACAATATGCAGGAAGCATTGGTGCAGCAACAATTGGTGGAGGTTATCATTTGGGCAAAACAGACCGCTGGAATTTAGAATTCATGTACAGTTATACACCAAAATATGACGGCTCGAAACAGTTAAGCGCAGGAACAATCAAAGGATTTCGCTCCTTTTTCGATTCAGTAACTATTTCACAAAAACATAATATCAAATGGATTCCCTTCCGACTCGGTTTGGGAGTGAATTTTATTGCCGATAGTAACTTTTTTAGTTTCAAATCTGATTTACCTTACGAATCAGGCTATTATTGGCACAGAACAGGATTTAGAGGATTGTTATTTTTCCAGACTGAATTCAGCAAATCACTCAAATCCAAAACATTCAAAGAAGTAAGTTTATACTTGGAGGCCAACATTCAGGATTTATATGCTACCATGTTTGTTGCCGACAAAAGCTTTACTGCTTATGATATGATTATGTTAGGAGTTGGAACAAGATTGAAATTCGAGTAAATTTAGAACTTTTGATTGAGTCAACTTTCATTGTTATTTTTGGATTGAAATCTTAAAATTTACACAATGAAAATAGGAAGACAATTCAACAAACTCTCCAAAAGCGAATACATTCACTTTGTGGAGAACCATAAAAAATATACCGATTTCAATACACTTGGCTTATATCGCTCTATTTGTGAAAATGAGAGGCTGGATTTGAATGATAAAATTGAAATGAGAGATTTTGCCAATCAACACTTTGGGAAAACTTTCAACTTTCTCCAACTAAAAGACCCCGACACCTATTTTGAACTAACTACATTGGGCAGAGAAATGACTGTTGCCGATGAAAGACAGGTTTGGAATGAAATCAAGGCAAATCAACAAAAAATACTCGCTGACAAAAAAATCAAACATAGAAACTTTGGGGTTTATTCAAAGCACAATTGTGGTTACGAAGATTGCCGATTA
>JBLIFI010000240.1:0-7441 GCA_047633715.1 Flammeovirgaceae bacterium | reverse complement strand
ATCCCCCTGTTGGAGTTTGTGCTTTTGGGTTATTCGTACTCACAGCAATACCTGCAAAAATATAAGGAATGGGTTTGTCGGGTCTTCTGTAGTAAAAACCTCTGTTTTGGACTAAATCAAAAATACCGACTACACTTAATTCGGCAATTCTATTTCTGAAGTGCTGATTTCTATAACCTCTAAATCTTTGGTCTTCAGTGTCAAACTCTGTGCTTCCTCCATTGTTACTATCAAAATCATCTCCACGAAGAGCTCCGTAACTCAAAGCTGCTCTTGCGGAAAATCTTGGAGTCAGTCTTCTTGTAGCAAAGAAACCCAGTTGTGGGCGAGTGAAGCTAATATCGAAACTTGTAATATTGTCTTTGGGAGTAATGTCTCCGAAGTAGTTCATACCATTTAGCGAAACTCCGCCACTCCAGTATCTTTTACGAGAAGTGAAGCGCTGTGCATCTACCACAGTTACTGCCAAAAAAAATAGAACGAACAATGTGTATTTAATTTTTTTCATGTTCTTCTGTAAAGTTATCTAATAGGATTATGGGAACCTTGTTTTGCATTTCTAAAACAAAGATAATGCTGAAAAATATAGAATACTCAAAAATACGATTTGTTCACATAGTTTTTCAACCTATCAAGTCAATCTATTTATAAAACAGCGAGATATGTTTAGAATACGAACAAAATGGATAATTGTTATCAGTTTCTCACATCGTAACCCCAGTTTAGCTTTTTTCTGAGTGTATTGAGGAAGTTATTCCCATTCAGATTCACTAAATTTATCTGCTTTGGGCATTTCCGTACTGCCATTTGCACGTTTCCATCTACCACTTTGGAGCGGGAGTCTAGCGAGACCAAGAAATTTTTGCTTCTTCCTTCAATCTCGAAGGAAATGACACAATCGTCTGAAACTACTAACGGGCGCACATTCAAATTGTGTGGGCTCACAGGCGAAATAATGAAGTTACTTGAATGAGGAATTACTACAGGACCGCCAACACTCAATGAATAACCTGTTGATCCTGTGGGAGTTGCCACAATCAAGCCATCTGCCCAATAGGAGTTCAAGTATTCCCCATCAATGTAAGTGTGCACAATAATCATGGAGGAAGTATCTCGCTTGGTAATGGCAAATTCATTCAATCCAAAATTCACTCCGCCAAAAATATCTTGGTCGGTTTCCAGTTGAATTAATGTTCGTTTGTCAATTTCGTAATAGCCATTGAAAACGGCCTCTATTGCTTCGGAAATTTGCGAGCTGGGCGTATTTGATAAAAAGCCTAATCTGCCTGTGTTAATTCCCATCACGGGAATATCTGTGCCTTTTATATAGGTAACTGTCTCCAACAAAGTACCGTCTCCACCCAAGCTGAAGATAAAATCTACTCCAGCAACATCGGCAGGCTTTCTGAAAATTATGTGGGGAGGAAGGGGGACTTCATGTGTGGCAAGGTGAGTCGCTAAGTCTCGGGAAACAAGTAACTCCACCTCTCTTTTTGCAATTTCACTAAAGAAACTCCTGAAATAATCCAGCTTCTCTATTTCATAAGAACGACTGTGGACAGCTATTTTGAACATCAAGTTGTAGAGTTAGTGGCAAGCACGTTGTGCTATTTATTTTTTTGCAATTATCTATAAATGAGCTTTTTAAAAACTAAAAACAGGGCTACTTTTAAGCTAGACTACTTAAAATTGAAAATTAAGAATTAAATATGAGTTTGTTGTAAATACAGCCAAAGAATCTGTGTGCGGAACTCTAATTCCGCAAAATAAAAAATACCAAACTCTAGAAACTTGGCATTTACGCTTTCTTTAAAAAACGCCTCTCATTTTTATGCTGATTTGTTTACTTCCATCCACCTCAAACTTGGCGTCTTGATATTTCGGAGGACCAAAAGAGACTTTCGCATCGTTGGAAGCTCCAAAATCTTCTTTTGGGATTCCGAGGAAGTTGGTATCTAGCTTTCCGTTGCTGTTGGCATCGTGCAGGGCGGCAATAGCATAAGTGCCACTTGGCAAGTTCTTGAAAGTGAATACTGCTTTTTTATCGGAAACTTTCACGCCATCATAGGTATAAGCTTTGTCTTGCTGGGTTGGGAAACCATTTTCTCCTTTAAAAAGAATGAGCAAAATATAACCATTGTCAGTTTTAATGTCCTCAATATTAACTGTGAGCGTACAGCCTTTTTCTTCTTTTTCCCCAGAACCAAGTAATAGGAATGCAACTGATACTAAAAAAACAAATCTTATGATTTTCATAGAAAGAAATTACAAAAGTGAAACATAAGCACATTGTGCTATTTACTAGCGAAGGTTTGCGCCATTTTATATCTGGCTTTAAAGAGATTATTAAAAACCCAAACTGTGTAATTATATTGAGCTAGACTACTTATTGTTTGTCAAAACTCAACAAATGTAAAAATGTTTGAGAGTTGAATAACCGATTTGATTCGTCTTATTTACTCGGGCAAAATAGTTACCAAATTGCTCTACCCAAAAGAATTAGGGAAAGTTTAAGATATGAATTTGATTTCTTATTCGCTCATGTTATGTAGTTTACTGTTTTACAGATGAGGGTTTCTGATTATTCAGTCTATTTTTTACTCATGGTTATAGGATTGAGCCAACACCGCAACTAGCCCTCCGCATTCAATTTTGGGAAAGCTAAACGGGAATTGAGTTTGGAATTTGATAGAGATAAACCTTCGGAGTGGTCAGTTTTGAAAGGTTTGATTGGAGTCGATATGCAAATTGCTTTACAATAGTTCTTCGGCACATAGAGTTTGGCTGATCCTCCGAGCGGTTGTGTTTGAGGCAAAAAAGGATGTATTGGTAAACAATTCCCCGAAATTGGCGGCACACGGCTGGCTGAGTTGACTCTCACTATTTAATGGGGATTTTTGGAAATACTGATTTCTTCTCATAAATGGGCAATCCATAAAATCCAACAAAAGGTATTTTGGCAATTGTAAACATGTAATGCTGCTTTTGGATATTTAAGTAAGCGAAATACTTGCGCTACGATTTATTATTGCTTTGACATTCCTTAGGAATGGGAGATAAATACGCTTTTTCTCTTATTTCTTTTTGATTCGGAACACGCTGTCTATTCTTACAATTCCATTGGGGCAATTCCATTGGGGGATTAAAATATCGCCATAGTGTCGGACTGGCGTTCCTGTACTATGACTGCAATTTTGTCCCAGCAGGGAGCCGCTTAACTAGCCAGCATGGCCCGACCTCAAAAACAAACTGCGATAAGTAAACCATTTATTTGTTCTCCGTTCCTTAGGATTAAAGAGTAATAGATTTTCCAATTTGTTAATTCGCCAATTGAGTAGTTGCAATTCTATCTCAAAGTCATATCCGAATTGAAAGCTCCAAACAAAGAATCTGTGTCAGCATAGGATTGTTCCATATTCTTAAATTGATTCTCACTCAATAGGTCGATTTCCTTCGGAAGTTTCCCACGCAAACGTTTTGGCAAAACTCGTTGCATTGCCAGACTGGAGTTCAGAATCAAATGTTTATTTCTCCCTTGCTCATTATAAATCACAGTATAAGTAGGAATTCCATCGTAATTGATTATTTCAATTTCACCTGTATTCTCATTTTTTTCAAGTTCAATATTGAGAATCAAGCCCGCATTGCTATATCTGCCAAGCTGGTGGGAAAAGAAATTACCCAACGAGAAAGCGACCAAGCCCGTATCAAGTTGGCTTTTTTCACTCCCGACAAATCGCTGAACTGGTTGGAGAACATGAGGGTGTTGCCCCACAATAATATCTGCACCACATTCAATGGCAAACCGTACAATTTCCTTCTGCTTTTCATTCGGAACACGCTGATATTCCGTTCCAAAATGGAGATTCAGAACAATGATTTCCGTCCCTTTTGCTCTACACAATTCAATATCCTTTCTGACTTGTGCAGTATCAATAAAGTTGAGCATAAATTGCTCGCTTTCAGAAGGTGTTCCGTTGGAGTGTTCTGTGTAGGCGAGTACAGAGAATTTGATATTCTTTAAATCATAAATTTGGATTGTATTTTTCTGGGCTATTTCTGTGAAAGTACCAACATGTTGTAATCCATTTTCAGCCAAAATTTCAAGGGTTCTAGAAACTCCTTTTGCCCTTCCGTCCAAAGAATGGTTATTGGCAGTAAAAAGCAAATCGAAGCCAGTATTTGCCAAGGCATTTGCATAAGAATCTGGCGTGTTGAAGGTCGGGTAGCCCGCATACTCTCTGCCTAGTTCAGTTCCTTGGAAAACGGTTTCCAAATTACCAAAAGCCATGTCAGCTTGCTTAATAAATGGACTTACTAACCGAAAAGCAGGTTGGAAATCATACCTTCCATCTGCTTTTTTCGCATTTGTGAATTGAGGTTCATGGCACATCAAGTCTCCTACAAAAGACAATTTTAGTCGTTTGGATTGGGCGATTTCCTCTGCTCTTTCTTCAATTTCAGTTTCTTTATTAATTTCAAAATCAACTATAAATAGTAGGAGAAGTAAGGCAAAAGCATTCAGTAGAATAGCGACAAGAATGAGAAATGGTTTTTTCATTAACATTGGGAGGTTCTCTGCAATTTTTTAAGCGCACAGGGCACAAGCGAACGCTTATGCCATAAATTTTGTTTAGTGTTGCTAGTTTGTAGTTAGCTATTTTTTTGGAAAAGTCAATTCAAAAGAAAAATGCCAAGGTTTTTTTAAAACCTTGGCATTTTCAATTTTATATTCACAAATATCTATCCTAAGTATTCAGCAAGCATTTTGCTTCTAGGAGCAGCACGTAACTTTCTGATTGCTTTTTCTTTAATTTGACGAACTCTTTCACGAGTCAAGCCTAATTTCTCTCCAATTTGCTCTAAAGATTGTGGATTTTCCCCGCCAATTCCGAAAAACATTTTGATAACTTGTTGTTCTCTCGCACCCAATCCAGAAATTGCTCTGGCTGTTTCGTAGCGTAAAGAATCATGGTAAACCAAATCCTCATCTGCTTTCTTGGCACTTGCATTTTCCAAAACATCAAGCAAAGAATTACTTTCTCCTTCGTTAAAAGGCGCATCCATAGACACGTGTCTTGAACCAACTCTCATTGTGCTGACAACTTCCTCCACATCCATTTCTAGGAAAGCGGCAATTTCTGCTGGAGTTGGTTCACGCTCATATCGTTGTTCTAGTTCCGAGAATGCTTTATTGATTCTGTTTAATGCTCCGGTTCTGTTCAAAGGCAAACGAACTACTCTCGATTGCTCTGCCAATGCTTGCATAATGGATTGACGAATCCACCAAACTGCATAGGAAATGAACTTAAAACCTCTTGTCTCATCAAATTTCTGGGCGGCTTTTACCAAACCTACGTTCCCTTCATTGATTAAATCATTGAGCGATAAACTTCTATTTTGGTATTGTTTCGCCACCGAAACTACAAATCGCAAATTCGCCTTCGTCAATTTGTCGAGTGCTTCTTTGTCTCCCTTCTTAATCCTCCTTGCCAAGCTGATTTCTTCATCAATAGTCAGCAATTCTACTTTGCTAATGTCTTGGAAATATCTCTCTAAAGATTGACTTTCCTTCCTATTGGTGATTGCTTGGGTAATTTTTAGTTGGCGCATACTCTATATTAAATGTTTAAGTACTGAAACTCTATTTTCTTGGATTTCGCATGATAAAATACTGCGCAAGAATCATTTGACTCAACTAGTAGATGAGAAAAATGCTTGCAAAGATACAATCTGTTCAGAAAATTATCAATTGAAAAAAATCTATTGGAAGTAATAAAAAATGAGAATCTTCTAAGTGGAATAAGCATTTTCCCCAAACCACTAATATTCTAACGAAGCGAACTGTTTAAAAGTTGCATTATCGTAAGAATTAGTTGTGATAAATAGCGATATCTATTTCAATTTTCTGCCTTTCCAACTGTAACCGCCAAGTTTTCCGAATAAGCCAATCAAAACCACATAAGCAGAGTGGAAGATTTGTGTAATCGGAATCCATTTTATTTTATCGGCTTGTTGGTGAGACAACAAAATTGCACGCAAATAGAAAAATTCACATACTATTTTAGCAGCAATTAACAAGCCAAACTCTACTCTCCAGCTACTAAAAAAGCAGAATCCGACCCACAACAAAACCGATGCCAAATGCACGGCATAAACGAAGAGTGCTGTTACTACTGCTGAAAAGTTTTCGTAATGATTCCACTTGCTCGCCCATCTTTTTCTTTGTTGATAAAAATCATAAAATTTAGTTTGGGCATTTGTCCTCACAATTGAACCTTCTGATTTTAAGAACTTTACGTGTAGCGGAAAGGTTTTGAATATTTTGTGCATCAGGAACTCATCATCTCCAGAAGCCAATTTTTCGCTTCCCGAAAATCCTCCAACAGCTTCAAAAGCACTTTTTTCGTAAGTAAGATTTGCACCATTACACATATTGGGGCTTCCTAAATACATACTTACCGCACCTGCTCCAATCAAACTCATAAATTCTACGGTTTGGATTTTCTCGAACCAGCTTTCTTCATTCTGAAAAGTAACTCCTGCGCTAATCAGCTTGGGTTTCTCGGCTTGGTAGAAACTATGAATGTCTCTGAGCCAATGTTTTCCAACTCGGCAATCGCCATCGGTTGTGGTAATAAGTTTGCCTTTCGCCACAGCAATTCCCTGCGAAATGGCAGACTTTTTTGGCGAACTATTTTGGCTTCGGTTCGAATGGAGAATCGTAATTGGGAATTTGGCGGTTTCCTTGAACTGCTCAGCAAGCTCCATGGTTTTGTCTGTGGAATTATCATTTACCAAAATCAGCTCAAAATTTTGGTTGGATTGTACTTGCAAGTCTGCTAAGAGATTTGGTAAGTTTTTTTCTTCATTCCGAACGGGAACGATAAGTGAAATTAAAGCGGTTTCGGTTCGAGATACAAACTCGAAAGGTTGAATACGTTGCCAGCCAATAGTGAGTGCAATGGTGGCGATGCAGTAAATGACCATAATAATGCTCAATCCAAGCAAAAAAAGTAACTCAAGGTTTTGGAATTGTTCAGGCATTTTGATTGGAGAGATTTACTTGTTCGTTTCTGTGTGCAAATTCGGTAAAGAAAGTGTTTTTTACAATTCAAGATTTTATAATTGCCAAGCGGTACGGTTTTAGATACTTTTACAGTTGCAGAATAGATTTCAGAGTGAGGAAATAGTCGTAATGCTTTTGTCTGAAGTGAAACAACTTGCTTGTTGACAGTTCATGATTATTTCGGAATTCTCTGTAATACTATCTAAATCCTGCGTTCAATTCGTACATCCATTATTTATGATTTCTTCTATATTCAAATACATATTGGTACTTGTTTTCTTGGTGTCTGCCACTTCGGGAACTATGGCTCAATCCAAAAAAGGCAACAAGACTAACAAGGCAGTAAAGTCGAAAAAAAAGAAGAAAAAAGAA
>JBLIFI010000239.1:0-7460 GCA_047633715.1 Flammeovirgaceae bacterium | reverse complement strand
GTTTACCAACACGTAGACATTGACGTCTTGCAGTAAAAATAGCAAACACTCGGCAGGAACTACAAGTTCTGCCAAAGTGTGGTTTTAATAAAAAACTCTCTTCCTGCATTAGGAAGAGAGTTTTTTATTTGCTTGGATTTCGCAAATTGTTTGTTGATGCTTGCTACGGAAGACAGACAAAATGGCGAGCCACTTCTGTAAGACTATTCCGCTAGATGCATTCTGCCAATTTTACAAGAGTAATAGGGAAAAATGAATAAAGCCTACTTTTCATGTAAAAGCCACGAATGATTTGAAATCATTCATGGCTTTTGTTTTTAATCAACTCATCAGCAAATCAACTCTCTCCTCCTTTCCTTTGCTCTCTTCGTCTTCTTCGGATTTTCTCCATTTTCTTCACTTTTCTGTCCATCATAGCATGGCGAATATCTTCCAAATCTCCTTTGGGAATCGCTTCAATCAATTTTCGAGTATATTCCTGTTTTGGGTTTTTATAGATTTCATCGGCAAAGTTGATTTCCTCAATCTTGCCTTTGTTCATAACCATCACTCTATCAGCAATGAACTTTACCACAGACAAATCGTGGGAAATGAACATATAAGTTAAGTTGTATTTATCTTTCAGTTGGTTGAGAAGGTTCAACACCTGAGCTTGAACAGAAACATCTAGTGCAGAAACTGACTCATCGCAAATGATAAACTTTGGTTGGAGTGCCAAGGTTCGGGCAATGCAAATTCGTTGCCTCTGCCCACCAGAAAACTCATGCGGATAGCGGTTGAAGTGCATTCCACTCAAATTTACTGTCTCCAACAAGTCAATTACCTTTTCTTTTCGCTCTTTGTCATTAGAAAGTACATTATGGATTCTCATAGGTTCCATAATTGCCTCGCCAATACTCATCCTTGGATTGAGTGAGCCGTAAGGGTCTTGGAAAATAATTTGAATGTCTTTCCGCAGTTTCCGAACCTGTGACTCGTTCATGGAAGTAATATCCTGCCCATCAAATACAATACTTCCGGCAGCAGGGTCTAATAAGCGTAGGATTGTTCTGCCCAAAGTGGTTTTCCCACATCCAGACTCTCCTACAATTCCTAAAATCTCGCCAGGGTAAACATCGAAGGAAATATCATCTACGGCTTTTAGCCAAGATTTTGGTTTGCCGAAAAAGCTTTTTTCGAGTGGAAAGTGCGTTTCCAAATTCCGAACACTCAAAATTGGCTCTTGCTGTACAATTCGCTCTTGTCTTTCTTTGAGCTCTTCTTCCGATTGGTAATTCACCATAATCGCCTGACCAACCGATTTGAATTTGGCATCGTTCAAATCTACAATATTGCCTCGGCTGTCAGTTTGCATAAAGTCTGAAACCACAGGAAGGGTTTTGAGCTTAATATCCAAACGAGGACGACAAGCCAGTAAACCTTTGGTATAAGGGTGTTGCGGGTTCGCAAAAATATCCCAAACTGTTCCTTTTTCAACTACATTTCCTCGGTACATTACCAGCACTCGGTCAGCAATTTCTGCCACTACGCCCAAATCATGCGTAATGAAAATAGTTGCGGTGTCTTTATCGTGGCGGAGTTCATTCATCAACTCCAAAACCGTTGCCTGAACGGTTACGTCTAGTGCAGTTGTGGGTTCATCTGCAATGAGAATGGAAGGTTTGCAAGCCAACGCCATAGCAATCATCACTCGCTGTTTCTGTCCACCAGAAATTTGATGCGGATAGGAAGAAAATATATTCTCTGGACGAGGAAGGTTTACTTTTTTGAAAAGTTCAATCGCTCGTTCTTTGGCTTGTTTTTGGGTGACTTTTTCATGTAATAGAATCGTTTCCACTACTTGGTCTCCACAAGTATAAACTGGATTGAGCGAAGTCATGGGCTCCTGAAAAATCATGGAAATTTCATCTCCACGAATTTTACGCATCTGAGGTTCAGGTATTTGCAATAAATCTACCAAACCAAACTGACGGGAATTGAATACTATCTCTCCAGAAGTAACTTTGCCAGGAGGCTGATTGATTAAGCGCATGATTGCCAGAGAAGTAACCGACTTTCCTGAGCCTGATTCGCCCACAATCCCAATAGTTTCTCCTTTTCGTATTTCAAAATCAATCCCATCCACTGCCGTAATTGTGTTGGCATCATTGGCAAACTCAATAGATAAGTTTTTGACCGTAAGGATATTCTCAACTTTTTCTTCCTTTTTCTCCATTTTTACGGATTGGGTAATTACCAAATTAGGCAGATTTGTTTGTATTCAATCGCACGAAAACAAATCTAAGTGAAATCTATTTCATTTTTTCTGAAAAACCATAGAATAAACTACAAGATAGGAGGTTTTTTTGAGATTTTGGAGTTTGCTTTCACACAGTTAAGAATTACTTACTGTATAACTCGTTTTATAATGGTGCTTAACTTAAGAAAACCAGCATCAGAAAAGGCTTCTTAGAACGGATTGAAGAAGCCTTTTCTGATGCTTCAATTAAAAGAAGCCATCTTTAGAATTTGAGTTATTCAAAAATAATACTTCCGAAAGAGGCAGAAACTCGCACTTTTGCTTTGCCCGACTTCCCATGTGTTCCTTCTACCTCGGTTGAGTTATTCTTGGAAATTTCTTTTCGGATATCAGTATTGCTCAAGCTATTTTTGAAACCTCCGAACTTTGCTGTGGCATAAAAATCGAAATCTGCATTGGGTTGGAAACCGATTGTGCAAGAACCGAAGGAAGTGGAAACATCTACTGATTCAAACCCTTCTTGTACTTCATAGATTTTGCAACCAGAATAGCGGGAATCCAATTTCAATTCTTTTGCAAGTGTCTGGACTTTTAGACTTGAGTAGGCGATTTCTGCATCAACCGATTCGGCTTCTTCAATCGAAACACCGCCATATTTGTCAGAGAGTTCAATAGTTCCCACTTTCCCAATGCTTGTTCCGCCACTATATCTGAGTTCTAATTTTCCACCACTAATATCTTTAAAAGTAGCTTTGCTGTATTTTACCAAAATATCTACCTCATTGCTTCCTAAATTTCCTGCGTTTATTTTCCCGTAACCAATTACCAATTTCAATTTCCCATCAAAATCATCTAGTTGTGTTGAACCATACTTATTGGTTAGGTCAAGCGGGTTGGATTTTGGCATATTCACTACATAGTTGATTTCGTAGCCCGACTTTCCATTGTTGCTCCATGAGTTGTTTTTCTTATCAATTCTGGTAATAAAGCTGATTTCTCCACCAGACTTTCCATAATCAATCTCCACTTTATTGAGCATTTCTTTCGCTTGGTTCTCATTCTTTCCATAACCTTCAATAGTGATATCCACCGTGATTTCTTTCTTATCCCACGTGCGGATAACTACTTCGCCAAACCGGTTGTCTATCAGTAATTTATCTGATTTTGAAACCGTATATTTTTCAGATATTGTCTTCTCCAACCGAGCTTTTTGGGCAAAAGAGTTGGTGGAAAGAGAAATTAGTAAAATAGCTAAAACTCCAAATGTCTTGAACAAAGGCACAAGCGGATGCTTGCGCCATGAGATTAAAAACACTTGTTTATAGTTATGAGTTATTTTTTGCGAGTATTTTTTAGAGATTGATTTCATAGTCTTTTCTGTTTTTAATTTCTTTGATTTGTTCTAAAGCTTGTAGTTGTCTGTTCAGTATTTCCATGCGCATTTGCAGGTTTTCAACCATTGCGCTCAATACTCTTTCATTCGCTTCACTTGTCATAAACTCCTCTTTCATTCCTTCATATACAGAACCAAGTTGCAACATTTCATCCTCGAAAGACTCTATATTCACACCAGTTCCCGAAAGGTTCATTTGTTTGAGTTGCACCAATCGCTGGTTGATTTCATTGGAATAGTACCTCTCTGCCTCAATCAACTCTGGTGCGACTTCGGCAATTTGTTCGTTCAAGGTCAGCTCATCTTCCAATTCGGTTCCCGAAGTTTTCCCACTCCAATTCAAATTAGGCAAAACTCCAACCGCCAATATAATGAGTAGAAAACTTGCCGCCATTTGCCAAACTACTCGCATAGAAACCATTTTTGGCTCTTTTTTAAGAAGAGTCAGGTTGGATTTTGCTTGACTCGGTTGATTCTCATTGAGTTCAGTCTCAATCTTCCCCCAAAGTCCACTAGGGACTTCATGTGAATCTAGTTTCTCTTTGTTAGATTTTGTGAATTGCTCAATATTCGAGTGAAATTCTGTTTCTGAGCTTAATTCTTCTTCGATATTCGTCCATACTTTCCCCGATAGCTCGAATTTGTCGAGTTCCTTCAAATGGGTTTGTATGAATTTTTCTAGTGTCATTTTTTATAGTATTGAGTATCAAGTAATGAGATTAATCCCTCTGCTACTTTATGAATATATTTTTCTTTGTTCTTTTCTCCTTCTTCCTTTCTCAAAACGCTAAATTCATCTCGTTTTTTTAATCAGCACATCAGCTAATTACCAAATCATCGCATTAATTTTTCTCTCAACTTTGCCTTCGCTCGGCTGAATTGCGATTTAGAGGTGGATTCCGAGATTCCCAGAATTCCAGCAATTTCCTGATGGTCGTAGCCTTCAATTAAATAGAGTGAAAATACGACTCGGAAACCATCGGGTAATTCTTGAATAGCTTCTCGCACTTCATCAATTTGCCAAACTGCTTCCTGCTCCGATTCGCTGAATCCAGCCGAACTGAATCCAGCCGACAAATCTTCGGGTTCTTGAAAGTGAGTCTCTTCCATTGAGCGAACGTCTAATTTGCGCTTTTTGATTTGATTAATGCATTGATTTATCACAATTCGTTTAATCCAAGCCCCTAAAGTAGAGTTTCCTTGAAACTGGTTTATTTTTCGGAATACACTCAAAAATGCTTCTTGCAACACATCTTCTGCCTCATTCATATCGTTCAGCATTCTGACACAAATATTGAACATTGCCTTAGAATATTGCTGATACACTTGATATTGCGCCTTTCTGTCTCCCGCCAAACATTGCTCTATTAGCAATTGCTCCATTTCGTTTTGTTGTTGAGTAGGTTTCCAATCAGTTTTCATAATTAAAGACAGTAGCCTTTGGGCAAGGTTGCATTTGGCTAATAAATAGGGCTAGATTCTTTGATATACGAATTACGATGTACGATGTACGATTTGAAATGATTGAGAGCTGAAGTACGGATTTTTTTCCTTCTTCTTTTCTCCTAATTTTTCATACAACAATTCTTAAACTTCTCGCCAGAACCGCAAGGGCATGAGCTGTTTCTACCAAGCTGTTTCTTTACTCGGAAAGGGTTTTGGAAATGTTTAGACATATTCTGATGATAAATTTTATTGAGAAGTTCGTAAATTTCAGGGTGCTTCTGCTCCATCAATTTCGGCTTCTCGAAAAAATATTCGCTACTAACTGCAAAAAATTCCTGCTCATTAGTTCCGCCATATGCATCAATATCGCTTTTTCCTTGTCTGATTTTCAGGATTTCTTTTTCCATCAATTCCCGCCAAGGCTCCATGTATTTATTATGCGTCAGCGCTTCAGGGATTCCATCAACCTCTCCATCTTCCTTGTCCATAATATGCACAAATTCATGGATTCCCACATTTCGCCCATCCGTAGGGTTCTGATATCCTTGGCGAAGGCTTTCTTTACTCAAAATTATCATTCCGTCCATGCCATTTCCAGTTCCAACCATTCCTAGAATGATTTCTTCTGGGTTCTCCATCGAGAAGTTTTTATCGAAGTGTTTCGGGTAAACCAATACTTCGTCTAGGTAATTATAATCCCAAGTGGGGAAACCGAAAAGGGGAATTACAGCGCTACTTGCCACCAAAAGCCTGTCTAAATCTTCGACTTCAGTACGGATTCCTGTTACTCTGACTTTGTGGAGAAAATGTCTAATGTCTTCCTCAAATCGCTTCTTTTCTTCCTTATTCAAGTTTTGGTAGAAATGTACATCACGCTCCAAAATCATTCTCCATTCGGGAGGGAAGATTTTGGGAACAACCATAGCAGGCTTATTGGTTTGCTGGTAGACATAAAGCCCAATGATTGCCAAAATAATTACTGTGAATATCAAGAATGCAATTTGTATAGCCATCGTGCTGAGAACTGTATGAACTGGAAAAACGGTTTATGAATAAAAAAAACGATAGTGTTATTTGGTTGTTGATATATTGAAACTTGCTAAGTATGAGTAAGTTATATTTTTGAAAATAGGGAATTATTAGTCTGATTAAGAGAGGCTTAGCATTTTTTTTATAGTGCTAGATAAAAGTGAATCGCTGGCAGAGTCCGTAGGTCCTGCCAGACGTTGAACGGCTTTAACACCAATCTTCGGCAGGGTTTTCTGGGAGTCGCCATCGACACCGCTGCCGAGGTCTCGTTTTTTTGAAATGTCTAGCATTATACAATTTTTTGTAACAAGGAAGAGAAATATTCTGCTTTCCTCCATCAAGACTATCAGAAACACTACCAATAAAACTAATTGGGCTAAGTGCTTAAACTGCATTAAATCTATACTTATATTTTATATAGTATCTGATTTTTAGACTTTTACTTTTCTATTTTTCTATCTTGTACTTAAACCTTACCATGTTTTAGAAAAAAAGGTAGCGCTCAAAATTTCAGATGTTTTTGGAGTTCTATGAATGTGTTTTGATTTCCACCCGCTTTTCTGAAATTGGCGGGGCGTGCTTAGCGAAACAGACTTGGGAAATTAGACTTAGGGCTTTTGAAGATTTCATAAACCTTCATCGCTTTTCAACTGGCAAAATCCAACAAAAAAAGCCACTAGTTGAAACTAGTGGCAATTGATGAGATAAGGCATTGACGTTTTATCTAACTATAACATCTTTTGCACTTCAATAGTATTGAAATAAGACATCTCCAAATTTTTGACATACGAGTTTTATTGAATAAAAATCATCGCATCATCGCATCAGCAAATCAACTCATTACCACATCAGTTAAGCTTCACCTACCGTTCCACCGAAGTTCATAGGAAATTTTGTACCTTCTTCAGTCTGTTTGATTCTGCCAAATGAAGCTTCGTATTTTTGAATGTTATCTTCTAGCGCTTTCATAAAACGCTTCGCATGTTCTGGAGTGATTACAATTCTCGATTTTACTTTCGCTTTCGGAACGCCAGGCATCATTCTGATGAAATCCAACACAAATTCGCTGTTGGAGTGGGCAATCATTACTAAGTTGGAGTAAACTCCCTCTGCAACCTCTTCGCTTAATTCGATATTGATTTGACTATCGTTTTGTTGTTTCTCGTTTTCCATGGTTTTATTTATAAGAGGTAAGATATTAGAGTAAGTTATTTAATTCCTTTCACTAAGGAACGGGGAATAAATAAATGCGTGTTTTGTCGCAGTTTATTTTTGAGGCTAGTTTAGGCAAAAAAGTTTGGTATAGCACCGCTACGGCACACTTTTATACCCGCAATGGAATTGGAAGAATAG